>DASQKT010000047.1:0-2668 GCA_035630415.1 Skermanella sp. | reverse complement strand
AAGCCGTTCGGCATCGGCGAACTGATGGCAAGGGTCCGCGCAGCACTGCGCCAGCGTTCCGCCGCCGCATCCGACCCGGATATCCTGCGGATCGGCTCCCTCACCATCGATCTCGCGCGCCGGCTGGCCATCCGCGACGGCGCCGAACAGCGTCTTTCTCCCAAGGAACACGCGCTGCTGAGCCTGTTCGTCCGCAACCGCGACAGGATCATGACCCACACCCAGATCCTGCGCGAGGTCTGGGGACCCGCCCATACCCACGACACCGCCTACCTGCGGGTCTACGTCAACCAGCTTCGCCAGAAGCTGGAAGCCGACCCCAGCCGCCCTGTCCTGATCGTCACCGAACCTGGAGTCGGCTACCGGCTCCGCTCCGGGGAGGAGCGCTGAAGCACCCGATGTCATGCGTGCAACGCAAGGCCGCATTTCGTTTCCAATTAAGCACTTTCACAGCAGGCACACCTCACCATATCAGCGCGCTTGTGGATAACAGCCGCCGGAACTTGTCCCGCGGCCGAAACTAGGTTATCGGGAAAGATTCAGCGGATATGAGAACTCAGCGGCCTGCCGCCTCCGGCATCGGGTTGGGCAAGCTCTACGGCGCCCTGTGGCGCAACGCCGACGGCGCCCGGCATCTGGTTGTCGCCTTCATCTTCCTGCTCGTCACGGCGCAGACGGCGCGGTTGGCGATCCCGTATTTCTTCGGCAACGCCGTCAACGACCTTCAGCAGGGCGGCAACGACGGCGTGCCGAAGGCCGGTATCGACATGTTGTGGATGCTCGCCTTCTGCATCCTCGGCTGGGCGCTGCACGGTCCCGGCCGCATCATCGAGCGGTTCACGGCGCTCCGCATCCGCGAGCGCTTCGTCGATGTGCTGTACCGAAAGCTGATGTCGCTGCCCATGGGCTGGCATGAGACCCACCACACGGGCGAGACGATCCAGCGGATCGGCAAGGCCGACGCGGCGCTGTTCGACTTCTCGCAGAACCAGTTCCTCTATCTCCAGAGCGTCGTCGGCCTGATCGGGCCGGTCGTAGCCTTGTGCGCCATCTCCGGCATCACCGGCGCCGTCGCCATGGTCGGCTACGCCGTGCTGGGCCTCATCCTGTATCATCTCGACCGCGCCATGGCGCGGCTTGCCGATACCGAGAACCGGGCGGAGCGGCGCTATTCCGCCGAGCTGGTGGACAGCCTCGGCAACGTTTCCACCGTCATGACGCTCCGGCTTCAGGACGCCATGCGCGTAGCCCTGACCCGCCGGCTGCACGAGGTCTTCGCCCCGATCCGGCGCAGCATCCTGGTCAACGAGGCCAAGTGGTGTACGCTCGACCTCGTCGGCAACCTGTTCCGGATCGGTCTGGTGTCGCTCTATGTCTGGCTGCTGTGGCGCCAGGGCGCCGCCGTCATGGTCGGAACCGCCGTCATGGTCTACCAGTATTCCCAGCAGATCGGCGACGTGGTCGGAACGCTGGCCAACCACTGGCAGGGCGTCGTCCGCGCCCATACCGACCTGAACGGCGCCGACGAGATCCTGGATGCCGAAAGCCGCCAGGGCCTGAAAGGCGACGTCACCCCGAGCTGGCAGGAGATCGCGGTCACCGGACTGACCTTCCGGCACCCCAACCACCGCTCGCCGGCGCCGACCCTGGACGACGTCTCCCTCACCGTGCCCCGAGGCGCCCGGATAGCGCTGGTAGGCGAAAGCGGCTCCGGCAAAAGCTCGCTGATGCGGGTGCTGAGCGGCCTCTACGATGCCGACCGCGTGGCTATCGCGGTTGACGGCCAGCCCGACCCCGAGCTTACCGGTCTCGGCACGATCTCCACCCTGATCCCACAGGACCCGGAGATCTTCGAGAACACGGTGGTGCAGAACATCACCATGGGATTGGATTACTCGGAAGAGGAAGTCGAGCGCGCCTGCGAACTGGCCTGCCTTACCCCCATCCTCGACCGGATGCCCCAGGGGCTGGAGACCGTCATCGTCGAGCGCGGCGGCAACCTGTCAGGGGGCCAGAAGCAGCGCCTTGCGCTGGCGCGCGGCATCCTGGCGGCCAAGCGCAGTTCGGTCATCATGCTGGACGAACCGACCAGCAGCCTGGACCCGGCGACCGAGGCGAAGGTCTATGCCAACCTGATGGCGGAATTCCCCGATGCCAGCATCGTGTCGTCGATCCACCGGCTGCACCTGCTGACCCGGTTCGACATCGTCGTCTTCATGCAGGACGACCGGGTCGCCGACGCCGGCACCCTGGACCAGCTGATCGCCCGCCAGCCCCGCTTCCGCGAGATGTGGCGGGAGGTCGTCCGGTCCGGAACGCCGGAGCCGGTCGGCTAGCCGACCGCCGGTCCGATTACCGGCCCCAGGGTCCCTGCTGCGCGCCGGCCATGAAACCGCCGGCGCCGATCGGGCCGGCGGCGGGGCCGGCCATCGCGCGCAGCCGCCGCACCCGCTCCTCGGTCGAGGGATGGGTGCGGAACAGCCCGTCGACCGAGCGGGAATGCAGCGGGTTGATGATGAACATATGAGCGGTCGCGGGATTGTTCTCCGCCTGGACATTGTCGATCCGCGACGCGCTGACCTGAATGTTCTCCAGCGCATTCGCCAGCCACAGCGGCCGGCCGCAGATCTCGGCGCCAATCCGGTCGGCCTCGTACTCGCGGGTGCGG
>DASQKT010000046.1:0-15670 GCA_035630415.1 Skermanella sp. | reverse complement strand
CCCGATGAGGTGATGCGGCAGGCCCACGTGCATATCGAGGCGTCGTTGGCGGAGGAGATCCTCCAGCGGGTGCGGTCCGGTACGCCCGCCTTCTTCGAAAAGACCGTAGTCCGCCTGCTGGTCACCATGGGATATGGCGGGTCCGTGACGGATCTCGACAAGGCCCTAGTAGGCAAGTCGGGTGACGACGGTATGGGCGGCGTCATCGACCAGGACCCGCTTGGGCTGGACCGGGTCTATGTTCAGGCCAAGCGGTATGCCGATGGAAACACTGTTGGGGCGGGGGCAATTCGCGACTTCTTCGGCAGCTTGAACCTGTTTAAGGCGACCAAGGGGCTGTTCGTCACCACCTCCACCTTCACTACGTCGGCCCGAGAGACGGCCGACCGGCTCGGCACCCGCATCGTGCTGATCGACGGCATCCAATTGGCCAAGCTGATGATCCGCCACGAGGTCGGGTGCCGAATCGAGGAGACCCTGCAAATCAAGCGGGTGGATGAGGACTTCTTCGAATAGCAGTTGGGCTTATGCCGGGGATGGGGCGATCATCAGGTGGCCAAGGTTCAGCTCTGGGTAGCTGACTTTGGAGATTGCCTCCAGAAGGGTGGATGCCCGGAATCCTCGCCCATAGAACTCGGCACTTTCAGAGCCCATGTCGCCGTTGTCGCCAGCCCAACCGCCAAGAGCCAGGGCAAGCTCACGGTCAACCCGAGCCTCCCGGAGAGCGTCGCGGAAATTGTGGCGGAAGCTATGGAAGCAAGTCCGGCCAGCCGACGCTCCCGTCTTTTGTAGGAAGCGGCGGAACCACTTCGAGAAAACGTCGGAGTAGTATCCGGTTTTGGCCAGAGTTAATTCCGGAAACAGTTTGGCGTTCCTCTTCCGCCGTTGCTCGCTGACGTAGCCCTCGAATCCCGTCGCGAGCAACATCGGATGGACTGGGATGACCCGCTCGCTGCTGCCGGTCTTGAGCCGCTTATCGTCGGTCCCCTTGATGGCGTCGGCCGTGACGACGAAGCAAAGGGTGCCGTCGATCACTCGGACATCCTCCGTGTTCATCTGGCAAATTTCATTGAGCCGCATCCCCGAAAACAAGCCGATCAGAGGCACCCAGAAGCGTCCCCGACGGGGACGGGCTTCTCCCGGCTTGGCGTAGCCGTAGTCGTCGTCCTGGCAGCCGGTATAGAGCGGGGCGGTGAAGATGGCTTGAAGCTGCTTCGGGGTGAATGGCTGCCGCTTGTCCTTGCGGTTGGTGGTGTCTACGACGCCAAGCCCCTTCGCAGGATTCCGCTCGATGAAGCCTTCGTTGACTGCCCAAGTCAGCAGGGCGGACAGCTTCGTCATGTAGCCGTTCACGGTCGCGGGGCTGAGGCCGGACGCCTTGCCGGCATTGCGGGTCTTCTGGGCGATCTCACGGGCGGTCAGGTTCGGATACCGCTTGGTCGAGTTCGGCGGTAGCCACCGAAGGGTATCCATGATCTCGCGGCAGGTTTCGCGGCTGATGTCGGACACCGGTGTGTCCTGGCCGATGATCTCGATCAGCAGACCGAACACCGTTTCGTAGGCCAGGACGGTTTTACCGGACCGGATCACGCCAGGGTCGGCCATGTAGTCGTCGTAGACCTGCTGGATGGTCTTCGCCTTGGCTGGCTCAGCAGCAGCGGGCATTGCTGCCTCCGTGGCGGCCGGTTGGGTTGCCTGGAGCTTTTCGGCGATGCGGTTGGCCAGGGCGTCGAGGTCGATATGGATGGCTGGGCCGGTGGGACCGGGCAGGACGGCGTCGGCCGTCACCGAGGGGGCTGGCGGCGACGGGCAGGTCCTGTTGCAGGCGGCGTGGACCGGGTCGCTTTCGATGCCCCCGCGAACCGAGTCGAATTCCTGCTCGATCTCGAAGGCCACCCTGCGGGCAGCCCGGATAGCGTCGGGGTAATTACCGGTCCTGAGCGAGCGACTGACGTGGGTCCGGCCCAAAACCGCCTGGAGGTCGGCCGGAACCCGCGTCCGGAACTGCCAAATGGCTCCCCGCAGCCACAACCCCGTGGGACGCCGCTTGGGCGACAGGGATGTGCGACACCCAGGACGGGCTGAAACGGCGGATTTTGAAGGAGATGGCAGCGATTCGGCCGATGCCGTGTGCGACAGGGGTGTGTCACACCGGGCGGACTCCAACCCCGTAAGGGAAGATTTTGCTTTTAGATCAACGGGATAAGAAGGATTGGTGGAGCCGAGGAGGATCGAACTCCCGACCTACGCATTGCGAACGCGTCGCTCTCCCAGCTGAGCTACGGCCCCACACCTGATCCTTCACCGCACAGGGTTAAGCGGTGAACGGGGCGCATATTGGTAGGCCGGAACCGTGCTGTCAAGGACTGTATGACGAGGTTCGGATACCGGGTTCCGGCGGGCTCTCCGGCCATCGGCCGCGACGACGGTGAAGCGAAGCGCGGCGCTTGCCTCCCGCTGGCCGTAAGGGTAGGGTGCAGCGCATTTTTTTGACCCCTTGGCCCGGTAGACCATGCAATCCTTCTTCATGCTGATCGACACCATCCTGGGGCTGTACGTCTGGATCCTGATCGCCTCGGCGATCCTGAGCTGGCTCGTCGCCTTCAACGTGGTGAACACCCGCAACCGTGCGGTCTACGTGATCGGCGACTTCCTCTATCGCGTGACCGAGCCGGTTCTGGCGCCGCTCAGGCGTATCCTGCCCAACCTGGGCGGACTGGATCTTTCCCCGATCATCGTCATCCTGATCATCTTCTTCATCCGCAACCTGATGCGCGAGTACGGGCTGCTGTTTTGACGCCATTCAAGCCGGTCGCCGACGGCGTCCGGATAGCGGTCCGGCTGACGCCCAAGGCGTCGCGCAATGCCATCGCCGGCATGGCGCCGTCGGGCCAGGGCGAGACGGTGCTGAAGGTCATGGTGACCGCGGTGCCGGAAGCCGGCAAGGCGAACGAAGCGCTGATCAAGCTGTTGGCGAAGGAATGGGGGGTGGCCAAATCCTCCATCTCGCTGGTTGCCGGGGCGACCGACCGTAACAAGATCGTCCATGTCGCCGGCGATGCCGCCGACCTGATGGCCCGGCTGAGCCATACCGGCATCACCCGTACCGATACCTGACCCAACCTGCTACCTGAACCGACCTGTCACCTGACGACCCTGCCGGAAGACGAAGACATGACCAAGGCACGCATCATCGACGGCAAGGGCTTTGCCCTCGACCTCCGCACCCGGATCGCCGCCCAGGTGGCGTCCCTGAAGGAATCGCATGGGTTGGAGCCGGGCCTCGCGGTCGTGCTGGTGGGCGACGATCCCGCCAGTCAGGTCTATGTCCGCAACAAGGGTCAGGCCACACTGGCCGCCGGGATGCGCTCGTTCGAGCACAAACTGCCCGACACGGTCGATCAGGCGGCCTTGGTGGCGCTGGTCGAACGGCTGAACCGGGACCCCGCCGTCAACGGCATCCTGGTGCAGTTGCCGCTGCCGCGCCAGATCGACCCCGCCGCCGTCATCGCGACGATCGATCCGGCCAAGGACGTCGATGGTTTCCACGTCGAGAACGCCGGCCGGCTGGCGCTGGGGCTTCCCGGTCTGGTTCCCTGCACGCCGCTGGGCTGCATGATGCTGCTGCGCGATACCGTCGGCGACCTGAAGGGGCTGCGGGCGCTGGTGCTCGGCCGCTCCGCCATCGTCGGCAAGCCGATGGCGAGCCTGCTGCTGGCGGCGGACTGCACCGTCACGGTGGCCCATTCCCGCACCCAGGACCTTGCCGGGGAATGCCGGCGGGCGGACATCCTGGTGGCGGCCGTCGGCCGGCCGGAAATGGTGCGCGGCGACTGGATCAAGCCGGGCGCCACCGTCATCGACGTCGGCATCAACCGGGTCGCTGGTGCGGTCGAGGGCAAGACGCGGCTGGTCGGCGACGTCGCATTCGCCGAAGCGGTCGAAGTCGCTGGCGCCATCACGCCGGTGCCCGGCGGAGTCGGCCCCATGACAATCGCCTGCCTGCTGCTCAATACCCTGACGGCGACCCGCCGGCAGAACGGCATCCCGGCGCCCGCCCGCGCACCCGACGCCGCCGGGGCATGATCGCCTCCTACGGTATCGACGCCGGCAGGACCTTCAGGCTGACCCTGGAAACCGGGCAGCTTCTGCCCGAAGGTACCGTCTGGATCGACATGCTGCATCCGACCGAGGAGGAGCGCGCCGCCATCGCCGGCCTCGTCGGGATCGACCTGCCGACCCACGAGGAAATGAAGGAGATCGAGGTCTCCAGCCGGCTCTATGTCGAGAACGGCAGCATCTACCTGACCACGCCGGTCATCACGCGGGCCGACACGGAGTATCCGGGGCTGGGCGTGGTGACCTTCATCCTGACCAACGGCATCTCCAAGGGCGGCTATCTGGTCACCGTCCGCTATGTCGAGCCCAAGAGCATCGATACCTTCGCCAGCCGGCTCAACCGCCAGCCGGAGTTGATCGGCGGCCCGGAAGCGGCATTGCTGGGGTTGCTGGACGCCGTCGTCGGCCGGGTGGCCGACCTGCTGGAACTGATCGGCAGCCGGCTCGACGGGATCGGCCGGCGGGTCTTCGACGATCCCCTGCCGGCCAAGTCGAAGGAAGCGGCCAGGAAGCCGGATGCGCTGCGCGAGGTCATGCGGGACATCGGCAGGGTCGGCGACCTGACCAACAAGGTCCGCGACAGTCTGGCCGGCCTGGATCGGCTGACCACATATCTGGCGACGATCAGCACCGGCCGTCTCAACAAGGAGCAGAAGGCACTGCTGAAGAGCTTGAGCCGCGACCTGCGGTCGCTGGGCGAGCATGCCGGCTACCTGAGCCAGCAGACCAATTTCCTGCTCGACGCGACGCTGGGCGTCATCAACATCGAGCAGAACGCCATCATCAAGATCTTCTCGGTCGTCGCCGTGGTCTTCCTGCCGCCGACCCTGATCGCCAGCATCTACGGCATGAATTTCCACTTCATGCCGGAACTGGACAAGACGTGGGGCTATCCGCTGGCGCTGGGCCTGATGGTGGTGTCGGCGATCCTGCCGCTGTTCTACTTCCGCCGCCGGGGCTGGCTGTAATCTCAGAGCGTTCCAATGGAACGCTCCGATAACATCATCCACTTTTACGTCATACCCAGATCCAGTTCCAAAGGCAGCAACTTGAAATATTTACATCAATTCCGTCATACCCGGACTTGATCCGGGTACCTCCTTTCAGGAGATTAACGGCTGGCATCAGGACTTCAGGTTGAAGTCCTCCCATAAGCCTCCGCCAGGAGGTACCCGGATCAAGTCCGGGTATGACGGGAAGGGCGGGGGAGATAGCCAAAGTTAACGCCCATGGGCTCCAAGTCCGGGTATGACGGAAAAAACGGGAATCATTGGGAAGGCTGGACCGAAGCGAGGTTCCAAGCTCCGTTCACACGCAGCGTCCCCCATCCACCTCGAGCGCCACGCCGGTGATGAACTCCGCTTCGTCCGATGCGAGCCACAGGGCGGCGTTGGCGATGTCGTCGGGGCGGCTCATGCGGCCGAGCGGAATGCCAGAGATGAACTGGCGCCGCTTTTCCGGCGTGTCCTCGCCCATGAAGTCGCCGGTCATGCCGGTTTCGCCGATCACCGGACACAGCGCGTTGACGCGGATCTTCAGGGGCGCCAGTTCCACCGCCATGCTCTTGGTGGCCGTGATCGCGGCACCCTTGGAGCTGTTGTACCACGTCAGCCCCGGCCGGGGGCGCAGCCCCGCCGTGGACGCCGTCGTCAGGATGACGCCGCCGCCGCGCCGTTGCAGCGCCGGTACGGCGTGGCGGGCCGCCAGGAACAGCGCCTTCACGTTGACCGCGAAGATGCGGTCGAACTCGGCGTCGGTCACTTCCAGCATCGGCTTGTTGCGATGGGTGTAGCCGGCGTTGTTGACCATGATGTCCAGCCCGCCGAAGCGGTCTTCGGCGGCTTTCACCATCGCCGCCACCGCCTGGCCGTCGGTCACGTCGGCGCCGAAGAACAGGGCTTGGCCATGACCGGCCCGATCGCCTGACTGATTTATCGAGTCGGCTACCCGGCGGCCCTTTTCCTCGTCCAGATCGTTGATCAGGACGTTCGATCCCTCGCGCGCGAAGGTCCGGGCGATGCCCTCCCCGAAGCCCGAACCGGCTCCGGTGACGATGGCGATTTTGTTGGGCAGGCGCATCTTTCCTCCTTGAATTTATTGCATTTGCCGCTTTTTGTCTCTTTTATGCCTATGCTATGATCAGGCTCGCGGCAAACAGTTCGATAGTGAAGCGAACTTTCTGTCAAGGATGCCGCATCCTTGGAAGATTGCTCGCTATCAGCAAAATCAGGTATTCTCCGATCGCATCAATCTTAGTTTTCGGGACCGAAAATTATCGCTAACGCAAAGGTTTTGCTGGTTGAAGATACGCCGTCGCTAGCGCGTGTCTATACCGAGTACCTCAAGAAGGCGGCTTTCGCGGTCACCGCCGTGGAAACCGGCGCGGCGGCTCTCGACGTCCTGCGGGACGCCCCGCCCGAGGTCGTGCTGCTGGATCTCCAACTGCCGGACATAAACGGCATGGAGATCCTGAAATACGTGTCGGGCCAGCAGATCCCGACTGCGGTCGTCATCATCACCGCCCATGCCTCCGTCAATGTGGCGGTCGAGGCGATGCGGTACGGCGCCTACGACTTCGTCGTCAAGCCGTTCACCGCCGACCGGCTGATGGTGACGGTGCGCAACGCGGTCGAGCGGCTGCGGCTGGCCCAGATCGTCGATACCTATGCCGAGGAACTGGCGCGCAGCCGCTTCCACGGCTTCATCGGCAGCTCGCTCTCGATGCAGGGCGTCTACCGGATCATCGACAGCGCCGCGTCCAGCCGGGCGACCGTATTCATCACCGGCGAGTCCGGCACCGGCAAGGAAGTCTGCGCGGAGGCGATCCATCGGCAGAGCCCCCGCCGCGACAATCCGTTCGTCGCCATCAACTGCGGCGCCATCCCGAAGGAGCTGATGGAAAGCGAGATCTTCGGCCACGTGAAAGGGGCCTTCACCGGCGCCGTGGCCGACCGCGAAGGGGCGGCGGCGCGGGCCAACGGCGGCACCCTGTTCCTGGACGAGATCTGCGAGATGGAGCCGGGGCTTCAGACCAAGCTCCTGCGCTTTATCCAGACCGGCACCTTCCAGAAGGTCGGCGGCACCAAGCTGGACAAGGTCGACCTGCGCATCCTGTGCGCTACCAACCGCGACCCGCTGCGCGAGGTCGAGGAAGGCCGGTTCCGCGAGGACCTGTACTACAGGCTGCACGTCATCCCGGTCCACCTGCCGCCGCTGCGCGACCGGGAAGACGACGTGCTCTCTATCGCCCAGCAGTTCCTGCTGGACTACGCCGCCGAGGAAGGCAAGAGCTTCAGCCGCTTCCACCCCGATGTCGAACAGGTCTTCCGGGCTTATTCCTGGCCCGGCAACGTGCGGCAGCTCCAGAACGTGATCCGCAATGTCGTCGTCCTCCACGACGGCGATCAGGTCACGCTGTCGATGCTGCCGTCTCCCCTGAACCAGTCCGCCCAAAGCCTGCATCCGCAGCAGCGCCCGGTTCCGGCCGCGTCCCAGGGATCGGGTCATGGTGCGGGCCACGGCGGCGGCCAGGGGATGATGGAGCACGGCAGAAGCTTCGGTCAGCATGACGGCCAGCCTGGGAGTGGACAGGGCTCGGTCGCCGTGATGACGCAGGCGGCGCCGGAGCCGCGGCAGGTCCGGCCTCTCTGGCAGGTTGAAAAAGAGGCCATCGAGGAGGCCATAGCCGCCTGCGACGGCAATATCCCGCGTGCCGCGGCCCTGCTGGAAATCAGCGCTTCTACCATTTACCGCAAGCGGATGGCCTGGGAAGCCGAAGGGCGCGCTTGAGATAAAGCGGGCATAAAAACCGATGTTCGTTTAAATTTTAATCCAACTTGAAAACTCGGATACCTGTTCGAATTCGGAATTCCATTACTCTAGCTCTGTGTTCTTTAGACATAGAAGGATCAATTAGTACTATACTTTATTGGCGAAAAAGACATATCCATGAATTCTGGTCTTGTGCGGCTAACAACGACTCGTTAGCGTAATGTTAAGTTATCCATGGTTCGGATCTTTGCTGCATCGACTCAAGTTCTTGAGGCGGTCTGCTCCACCATCGATTACGACGTTAGACTTCGGCCCGACACGAGAGCCGGGACGACTGAAATAAAGGACCGGCTATACTAGCCTAGGACGACCAGGGAGTTGCAGTCATGGCGACTGGCACGGTGAAGTGGTTCAATTCGACCAAAGGTTATGGATTCATTGCTCCTGAGAACGGAGTGAAGGACGTGTTCGTCCATATCTCCGCTCTTGAACGTTCCGGTATCCGTAGCCTCAACGAAGGCCAGAAGGTCAGCTATGAGCTGGCGCGCGGCAATAACGGCAAGGAAGCGGCTGTGAACATCAGTCTGGCGGACTGAGCCTTATCAAGCTCACCAGTATCAACTCCACCTTCGATGGATCGGGAGGAAGCCGCCGGCTTCCTCCCGTTTTTCATGTGCCCGAAACTTCTCCGGCTGAAATCTCTCCCGCTGAAGTCAGGCCCAGCGCCCGGTAGGCATCGGCGGCTTCCTCGACCAGGGCGGAGATCGCGCCGCTCATCCTTTCGACCGCCGCCGCGTCTTCCGTCCGGCAGGTCCGCTCCAGCGTCCGCACGGCCTGCGCCAGCCGCACCGCGCCGAAGGTACTGGCGGAGCTCTTCAGCGTGTGGGCCTCGCGCTCGATCACTTGCAGGTCGCTGGCCGCCGCCGCGTCGGCCATGCGCCGGCTCCGCTGCCGCGCTTCCGCCAGGAAGGCGCCGATCAGGTCCGGCAGGACGACCTCGTCCAGGTCATGCCTGAGCTGTTCCAGTACGGCGATGTCCAGGGAAACGTCCTGCCGGGTGTCGGCCCGCTGAAGATCGGCGCCCGGCTCCGTGACCGAACCCGATCCCGATCCCGAACCCGATCCCGTGGCCGGACCGCCGTCATCGGGCCGTTTCAGTCCCGCCGGCGCCGCCGGCAGCCAGCGGGCTATCGTGGCGAGAAGATAGGGTCGTTCGATCGGCTTGGGGACATAGTCGTTCATGCCCGCTTCCAGGAAGCGCTCACGGTCGCCGATCATGGCGTTCGCCGTCATGGCGACGATCGGTATCCGGCCGGCGGGCGCCGGCAACGCGCGGATCGCCTTGGTCGCGGCGACTCCGTCCATCTCCGGCATGGCGATATCCATCAGCACCAGATCGAAGGGCCTGGACTTGACGGCGCTTACGGCTTCCATGCCGTTCGACGCCACGTCCACCCGGTAGCCGGCCATCTTCAGCAGCGTACTGGCGACCAGCTGGTTCGTGATGCTGTCTTCGACCAGCAGCAATCTTCGCCCTGTGCCGGCCGCAGCACCATCCGGATCGGTTCCGGAGTGATTGGCCCCGGAGTAATTGGCCCCGAAGAACCCGGCGAGGCCGGAGGTATCCCATGCCCTTGCCGCCTGATCCGGATATGCTGCGTCCGGCAGCCCGAGTTCGATCACCCGTTCCCCGCCGAGCGCCGAGGCCAGCATCGCCTGCCTGGCCGGTTTGCGGAGCACCGACGAGAAGCCGGCGGCTTCCAGGTGATGCCATTCGACCGGGTGGCCGGGGGGGCACAGCAGGATCAGGCGATCTATGCCCGTGTCGCGCAGCCGGCGGGCGAGTGCGGTGACCGGCAGGTCGGCGTCGTGGCTGTCGATCAGGGCGGTATCGAACGAAACGGGCCGGCTGCTTCCTTCTGAAGCGGTCACGGCGGCAGCCAGGGCCGAGGCTCCGTCCGGCACCGCGTGGACGGTCGCTTTCCAGGCCGAGAGCTGCCGGGCAAGCGCCTTGCGGCTGGCGCCGTTGCTCTCGATCAGAAGCACGCGCAGGCCGCTGAAATCCGGACCTCCGGCCGGGGCCTCCTCCGTCCTGGTTTCCATCGTGACCACGAACCAGAAGTGGCTGCCGAGACCGGGAGCGCTGTCGAAGCCGATGGCACCGCCCATAAGCTCGATCAGCCGCTTGCCGATGGCGAGCGCCATGCCGTCGCCGGCGGCTCCGTCCAGGACGCGGGCATGATTCGTGGTGGTGATGCCGATACCCGTATCGGCCACGTCGAAGCGCAGCTCCGTCATGGCGCCGCCGTCGGTCGGGGAGGCGGTCAGGCTCAGCGAAACGCCGCCCTGTTCGGTGAACTTGACGGCATTGTCGATCAGCGTCGTGAGCACCTTGCGCAGCCGTCCGGCGTCGCCGCGCACGATGCGGGGGACATCCGCCGCCACCGACGATACCAGATCGATGCCTTTCGCCGTGGCCTGGGCCGCCAGCGCTCCCGCCACTCCTTCGACCAGATCGATCAGGTCGAAATCGTTGTCGGCGATCTGGCGCCCGCCGTTCTGGATGCGGGCGAGATCCTCCACTTCGGCCAGCGTGCCGTTTATGGTCTGGACCGATCTCCGGATCGCCTGGACATGCTCTCTCTGCCCGGCCGTCAACTGGCCTTCCGACAGTTGACGGATCGAATCGAGCGTGCCGCGCAGCGAGGATCGCACCCCCTTGCCCAGGATCGCCAGGAAATCGGAGCCGGCCCGGCTCTCCGCCTCCGCGCGCTGCCGCGCCGCCCGCAACTGGTCCTCGATCCAGCGGTAGCCGGTGATGTCGTAGAACGTCAGGATGCCGGTCGTGCGTCCCCCGTGGGAAGCGAGGCGCTGGGACACCTCGCACAGGATGCGGCTGCCGTCGGGCCGCAGGAACCACGCCTCGCGGTGCCGGGTCCTGCCGCACTCGAACGTTTCGCGCAGCGCCGCGTAGTCGGCGGGAGCGATCAGCCGCTCGGCGGAGCGCCCGACCAGATCGGGGAGCGTGCGGTCCAGCAGCACCAGGGCCGCGTCGTTGGCGTCGATGATGACGTTCCCGTCATGCACCAGCACGCCTTCCCGCGTGGCCGAAGCCAGACGACGGAACCGTTCCTCCCCCTCGCGCAGGTCGCGTTCGACCCGGCGGAGGGCCGTGATGTCGCCATAGCTGACCATCCGGCCGCCGTCGGGCAGGATCGCGCGGATCACGTCCAGCACATGACCGTCGGGTCGCCGATGCTCGTAGCGGAGGGGGATGCGGGGCGACGCGGCGGTTCCAGGCTCGGCAGTTCCAGGATCGAGGGCGCCGGCCAGCGCCGCTTCGCCCCGCGCGGTCAGGAAGGACTGGAACTCGTCGAAGGCGCGTCCTGGCGTCAGCATTTCCGCCGGCAGCTCGAGCAGGCTGGCGGCCTGTCCGTTCGCCATCGTCAGGCGGCCATCGGGACCCCAGATGCAGATGCCCCGGTCCACGGCGTTCAGCGTCGTTTCCAGCAGGCGCGACCGCCGGGCCAGTTCCGCCTTCTGGCGCTTCAGCTCGGTCACGTCGCTGCTGACCGTGATCCGGTAGCCGTTGCGCGTTCGGTGACCGTCCATCCTGATCCAGCGCCCGTCGGGCAGGGAGCGCTCGCTGTCGCCGGACGGGTCTTCGCCGCCGCCGCCCGCCATGGGAGAATGCGGCCCCTGGAGTTCGGCATAGCGCTGGTTGATCAGGACGGGCCGGTCGGCGGGATCGAAGACGGCGATGGCCTGGGGCAGCACGTCGAGCGCTTCCGCCAATACCTGCCGGGTATGTTCGGCCCGCCTCTCCGCCGCGCGAGCCTGCCGGACCCTGTGGCTGGTGATGGCAAGCTCGGTCAGGGCGAATGCCCAGAGCGCAAGCGTGCAGCCGACCTTCAGGACAAGCTGGGCGGTTCCTTCGTAGGATGGTAGCCAAACGATGCCAAGGGCCAGGATGCCCGCTATGGCGGCAAGGGCCACGCGGCGCAGCATGCGCCGGGGCTGCCGGTCCTGCTCGACTAAACTGGTCATCGGCCGTCAGGTTGTTCAACCGCCGGTCTGGCGGCATCCCAGCCTAACGGGTTGCCGCATTTGAGACAACCTCGTTGCGCTTACCGCCGTCCTGTTCGTCATCGCTGGCTTTCAGAGCCGCATGGCGCCGGCCGAGGATACCGTGGCGCGGGGCGAACAAAACGGCCGCCGTCAGCAGGACGCCCGCCAGGGTGGCGATCATGCCGGCCGCATTAAGCGCGTCCGCCGGTTCTCCCGCCAGGACCGAGGGGCCGAAGGCGCCCAGCAGGTATCCGCCGGCGCCGGTGACGCCGCCGATCAGGACGCTGAGCCAGAGCTGGACCGGCAGCCGGTCGGTCAGAAGCCGTGCGGTCGCGGCGGGGCAGATCAGCATGGCGACCACCAGGATCGACCCGACCGCCTCGAACGAAGCGATGGCGGCGACCGCCACCAGCACGACGACGCCGTAATGGAACAGGCCGGCCGGATAGCCCAGCGTGGTCGCAAGGTTGGGGTCGAACGAGGTCAGCGCCAGTTCCTTGTAGAACAGGGTGACGCAGACGATGCATAGCAGCGCCACGGCCGCCAGCACCACGACCTGATGCGGCAGGTCCGCCCAGACGGCGGGATCGGCCAGATCCGACCATCGCGTGGGCGCCAGCCACAGGATGGCTTCGAGCTGTCCATACAGCACGCAGTCGGCATCCAGGTCGACCGCGCGGGCGGCGCCCTGCTCGATCAGGACCACGCCGCCCGCGAACATCACGGTGAAGACCACGCCCATCGCGGCCCCGCCGTCCAGCCGGCCCAGCCGGCGCACGGCTTCGATCAGGACTCCCGCCAGCACGGCGGCGGCCAGCGCGCCGATGATGACGGGGAGCCCGGCTCGGGACCCCGTGACCAGGAAGCCCACGACGATGCCGGGCAGGATCGCGTGGCTGATGGCGTCGCCCAGCATGCTCTGGCGCCGCAGCACCAGGAAGTTGCCGACCAGCGCGCACGAGATGCAGGCGAGCACGGCGGCCGTCATGGCCGGCAGGTCGATCTGAAGGAACTCCTGCGCAGTCATTATGGGCGTGGTCATCATGGCGACAGGGACTCCGGAAAGCTCTCCAGCTCGAGGACGAGATCGCGTGGCAGCACCCGGTCGATCGGGTCGATGCCCCAGTTGGCCCGCCCCGGCACCAGCGTCGGGTAATGGATCAGGAAACGCTCCCACAGGCGGCGGTTTCGCTCGGCGGCGCGGGCGGCTTCGCGTCCGGGTTGCGTGAGCGCGCCATCATTGAGCATGCCGCGGAACTTCAGCCATCCTTCCATCCGGCGGGACGGTGGATGCCGCCCGTGCAGCAGTGCGGTCAGCGCCGCCTGTTCGGCATAGGCGAGGCGCAGGCGCGTCTGCCGCCATGCCGTGGCGACGACGCCGCGCGCCGGGGCGAACAGGAAGCTGAACAGGAACAGCGCGCCCGCCACCAGCACGATCACGGCGCCGGCCGGCAGGCGCGGCACCAGCGCCGACAGGCTGGCGCCGAGCCAGCCGCTGACTCCTCCCAGCACCGCCGCGATGACCAGCATCGCCCACAGCTTCTCGGTCCAGAAACGGGCCGCCGCCGGCGGCACGATCAGCAAGGCTATGATCAGGATCAGGCCGACGGTCTGGAGTCCGATCACGGTGACCAGGGTCGTCAGGCCCATCAGCGTCAGGTCGATCCGGACGGTCGGCCAGCCCTGGCCGACGGCGAATCCGGGATCGAAGCAGAGCAGCCGGAATTCCTTGAACAGCAGCACGCAGGCCGTCAGCGCCGCCAGCGCCAAGCCGGCGATGGCCATCGCCTCGTTCCGGTTCATCGCGGCGGTCTGGCCCAGGATGAACGTCTTCAGCCCGGCCTGATTGCCGGTGGCGAGCGTCTGGATGTGGCTCAGCAGCACGACCCCGACGCCGAAGAAGACGCTGAGGACGGCGCCGATGGCGGCATCTTCCGGCAGTCTGGTAAAGCGCGAGACAGCCTGGATCGCCAGCACGCCGAGCACGCCGGAGAACAGTGCCCCGGCCAGCAGCACCGGCAGGCTCCTGCCCTCCATCCCCAGCGCGGTGGCGGCCAGGAAGGCCAAGGCTATGCCGGGCAGCGTCGCATGGCTCAGCGCGTCGCTGACCATGGCGCGCTTGCGCAACAACATGAAGCTGCCGATAACGCCGGCGGCTATCCCTAAGCAGGCGGTCCCGGCGACCACCACGGCGGAGTTGAAGCCGGCTCGCAGGGTCACCGTGGCGAGGATCTCTGCGGAATCCATGTCACGCTGCCCCGGCTTCCGCCACGTATTTGCGCGTGCCCGGCACGTCGGCGGGACCCAGCCGCCCGCCATAGGTCCGGTGCAGCGTCTCGGCGTTCAGCGTGGTGCCGACGGGGCCTGCCGCGACGACGCGGGTGTTGAGCAGCAGCACATGGTCGAAGTAGTCCGCGACCGTCTGGAGGTCGTGGTGGACGCAGATCACGGTGCGGCCGGCGGAGTCGAGGTCGCGCAGGACCTGGATGACGGCCCGCTCGGTCGCGGCGTCGACCCCGGCGAAGGGCTCGTCCATGAAATAGATCCGCGCTTCCTGGGCCAGGGCGCGGGCCAGAAAGACACGCTGCTGCTGGCCGCCGGAAAGCTGGCCGATCTGGCGGTCGGCGAAATCCGCCATGCCGACCCGGTCCAGGCAGGCCCGCGCCGCTTCCCGATGGGCGCGGCCGACCGGCCGGCACCAGCCGATCATGCTGTAGCGGCCCATCGCGGCGACGTCTAGCGCGGAAGCCGGGAAGTCCCAGTCCACGCTCTCGCGCTGGGGGACGTAGCCGATCAGCGAACGGCGCTTGCCGAGCGGGCTGCCATGGACCTTGACCGATCCGGAGACCGATGGCACCAGACCCAGGCAGGCCTTGACGAAGGTGGACTTGCCGGCGCCGTTGGGGCCGACGATGGCGATCAGCCCTTGCGGCGGGGCGGTGTAATCGGCCGACCACAGGACCGGCTTGCGGTTATAGGCGACGGTGAGGTCGCGGACCTCGAGCGGGCTGGACTGCGGCACGGGTCCGTCGCCGGGCTTTTGTCCGGAGCGAAGGGAAAACAGCATGTCCATCACCGCGCCAGTGCCGTAAGACGGCCTTCGAAACCCTGCGCCGGGGGATTGCCGCCAAGCGCCTGGGCTATGGTCGTGACGTTGTGATCGATCATGCCGACATAGGTCCCCTCATAGGTTCCGGGTGCGCCCATCGCATCCGAATACAGCGAGCCGCCGATCCTGACCTGATGGCCGCGCGCGGCGGCGCCGTCGATCAACGCCCTGATGTTGCGCTCCGACACGCTGGTCTCGATGAAGACGGCTCCGATCCTTCGATCCACCAGCAGGTCCACCAGCCCTTCGATCTCGCGCA
Source organism: Skermanella sp. (assembly GCA_035630415.1). GTDB lineage: Bacteria > Pseudomonadota > Alphaproteobacteria > Azospirillales > Azospirillaceae > Skermanella. Next base: position 344 of record DASQKT010000046.1, on the reverse strand, counting down.
ATCCTGCTTCCGACTCGGTGCTGATGCCCTGGATGCCGCGAACTTCCAGGCCATAGGCGCGGCCCAGATAGTTGAAGGCGTCATGGGCCGTGACCAGCACGCGCGACCGTTCGGGGATACCGGCGAGCACTTCCCTGGCATAGCTGTCCAGGCGCGCCAGCTTCTCCGCATAGTCGGCTGCGTTCGCCCGGTAGCGGCCGGCACCGGCGGGATCGAACTCGATCAGGCGGTCGCGGACCCCGTTCAGCGCCTTTGTCCACAGCGATACGTCCATCCAGACATGCGGGTCGGGGTTGCCGTCGAAGTCGGGGGGAGTCAGCAGCAGCGATGGGTCGACCTGGTCC
>DASQKT010000045.1:0-3018 GCA_035630415.1 Skermanella sp. | reverse complement strand
TAAATGCACTGCCCGAAAATGAGGGGATCCTTGAGCGCAATGCCCCCAAATCGCATCGATCCCCTGGGGTACCTTCAAAGCGAAATCCCGCATGTAGTCTTCGACATCGCCGTCAAAGTTAGTTGCGAAAAGAAGCCGCGTGTCGTTATCGAAGATGACCCAGCGCACCATGTGAATAGTGCCGAGTCCAGAGATTGCCCCACCACCGGCATCGGTCAAGCGCTGCAATGTTGCCCGCAGATCAGCCGCATGACCATCCTTGATCTTCGATATGGCTGTTAACGCACTGATCTTTCCAATAGTGTTGATAGCTCCCATGATGCTTCTCCTGGGGGATTTGGAAAAAGGATCATTACCTGTGCGAGACGCCTTGGAATAAGAGGACACTGATGCGATCGCATCTCACCCAGCCACGGTCCTGTCAAATTGGTCCGTGCTGCAACTATAACGTGAATTTAAGTGATTGGCTTCTGCCTATTAAGGTATAGCACAGCCGGATGGCTGAAATTGCCTTAAAAGCTGTCCGTAGACATCGGACAGTGGCCTCGCTGGTCGGCGTGTTGCATGGAGGAGAGAGGCAAAGCAAGCCCTCCAGCCCCGGCCATTGGTCAGGCTGCCGCGCCGGCGCAATCCGGCGTCATACTCGGCCCAGCTCGGCAAATCCGGCCAACCGTGCAACAAGCTACCCTCGGTATCGACTGGTGCAGTCGATCAGGGGCGGCTCAGCGCCGTGCCCGAAGTTCGTCCAGCAGCGCGTCGATCAGGCGGTTCAGCCGGGCCGTCTCCTCCGCGTGGGCGCGGCGGGTTTCGTGCAGTTCGTCCAGCAGCCTGTCGTAGGCGGTCCGGTTGTTCTGTTCGGCGCCGGACCACCGCTCGGTGGCGGCGGTGGCGGCGAGGGTGTCGTCGGGAGGAGGTTCCGGGGCGTCGTCGAACTCTTCGGGCGGTTCTTCCGGGGCGCCCTTGTCGCGCCGCCGGTCCCACTCCGCGATGATCTTCTTGAAGCGCGCGGCGCTGCCGCCGCCGGCGGCGTGCTGGAGTGCCGAAACCGTCACGGTTCCCCAGCGGTCGTGCGCCTCGTCGGCGAGTTTGAACAGTTCGTCGTCGGTCAGCCGCCTGCGAGTAGCCATGTCCTAGTCCGTCCGTGCGATAGCCGGCACCATTCTATCGCATGACGGGCGCGTTTGTTCAGGTCATCCGGCAATCGGCGACAGGCGCAGTCGGACAGGACGGCATCCCTGGTCAGCGCGCAAGGACATGTGCCGCCTCCTTCGTCTTGCCAACGGCCGCCGCGACCTGCCGGATCGAGACGCCGATGTCGCCGATGTTGCGGGTGATCGCGGAAACGGCGGTCGAGGCCCCCTGCATGCTGCGCGACATTTCGCCGGTGACCGCCGTCTGCTCCTCTACAGCACTTGCCGTCGTCAGGACGTAGTCGCGCACGGATTCGATGGACGACCGGATGCCGTCCAGCGCGCCGACGACTTCGCCGGAGATCGACTGGATGCCGTCGATCTCGCGGGATATCTGGTCGGTGGCCTTGGCGGCCTGGGTGGCGAGGTTCTTCACCTCGGTCGCGACGACGGCGAAGCCCCTGCCCGCCTCCCCTGCTCTGGCGGCCTCGATCGTGGCGTTGAGCGCCAGCAGGTTGATCTGGCCGGCGATGTTCCGGATCAGGTCGATGATGCCGTTCATCTGGCGGGTCGCGTCGGACAGGCGCTGGGTCGATTGGCCGGCCATTTCCGCCTGCCTGCCGGCCTCGTCGGCCGTGTCCTTCGACTTGGTCATGCTGGAGGCGATTTCCAGGGCGGAACTCGCCAGTTCCTCGGCGGCGGCCGCCACCGTCTGGACGTTGCCGGAGGTTTCCGTCACGGCGCTCATCGCCGCTTCCGACTGCCGGTCCGACAGGTCGAGCGCGTCGCCGATCTCGCCGAAGTTCCGGTCGATCAGCGTCTTGAGATTGCCCAGAAGCTCGATCTGCCGGGTGATATCGGTGGCGAACTTGACGACCTTGTAGGGCCTGCCGCCGGCATCCAGGATCGGGTTGTAGGACGCCTCGATCCAGATCTCCCGCCCGCCCTTGCCGATGCGCTTGAACTGGGCGGCCTGGAACTCGCCCCGCCGCAGCTTCTCCCAGAACGACGCGTAATCGGCGCCGGTGGCGAGAGCGGGTTCGACGAACATGCGGTGATGCTTGCCCTGGATCTCGGACAGCGTATAGCCCATCGTCGACAGGAAATTGCCGTTCGCCGTGATCACCGTGCCGTCCAGTTCGAATTCGATCACCGCCTGGGACATGTCCAATGCCTTCAGCATGGCTTCGGCGTGCAGCGATTTCTTCGATTTGGTGAAATTAAACATAAAATTACTCATATTGGTTATGGTTTGAAAGATCTCGGTATTGGATCGTCGGCCTGGATCATCATCCAGCCGTCATACTGGACGAGTATAGTCCTGGCTGACGGTATCCCGGCAGGGACTGAACCGCCGTTACAAGCGTGGAAAGTTCGAACGGCTTCCTGAGCGTCACGTCGGCCCCGAAGATCGAGGCCGCGGGAAGGAAATCGAAAATCGGATCTCCCCCGCCGGATATCGCGACGATGCCGATGCCGCGCCCGGTGCGCCGGATCGCACGGATCAGTTCCAACCCGTCCATTTCCGGCATCAGGATATCCGTTACGATGATGCTAGGTGTCCCCTGCTCCAGATGGTCCAGCGCTTCCGCCCCGCTCCGGACCCCCGATACGGAGAACCCGGCGCGAGCCAGCACCCGCATCATGATGGTACGATAGATGCCATCGTCGTCGACGACCAGAACTTCCTGCATTCAGCCGCACCCCCCCCGTTGAACTTTCATTGTATTTAGCATGTCTCGTGCCAATCCCGCGCCGAGGCGCCGGATGCCCGGACTATCAGGGTATTCAGAAATTGCGGATGGCAGGACGAGATGCGGCCGTGGCATTCCACCATGGCATTTTGCAACGGTATCGGCTTTTGCGCCTGCCGGAGAAAGAGTAAGCT
>DASQKT010000044.1:0-6369 GCA_035630415.1 Skermanella sp. | reverse complement strand
CCCGGCCGTGATCCAGTGGATGCGGCCGAAGCCGGCGACCAGATGGGCGCGTTCCACGACCATACGCCAGACTGTGAAGTCGGCGAATTCCGCATAGAAGGATGCGCTCTCATGACGCGCCAGGAAACGCGCGCGATGTCGCGGGTCTTCCGTGACCTCCATCCGGCCCAGCACCGACACGCGCGGGCCGGTCAGCGGCTCCGCCAGTCCGCCGGTCCCGTCGAACAGCAGGCCGGCGCGCGGATCGGCCTTGATGTTGGCGGTGTGGTCCGCCAGATCTGAGATGAGCAGCAAGGGGGAAGCGTCGTGGTCGAGGGCCGTCAGCACCAGCGACGGATAGGGCCAGCCGGCCGCATCGCGCTGGGCGGTCGCCAGCGTCGCACGGTCGGCCTGCCTCATGACACGCCGCGCAATGGCCGCCGGACCTTGGCCAGCCTGGGGGCCAGCCTGGGGGCCAGCCTGAGAACCGGCCGGTGGAGCGGCCTCTGGCTTGATGGTAGGATTCATCTGTCGGACCGCCGTTTTCCTGGGCTCAGCATGCCCGATTTTGCGCCGCAATGGTGCCATATTGGCAAACCACAGTGCAGGTGCGGAAGAGGGATTTTCCGCACCCGGACGGATGCTTCATTTCGCGCATCCGAACGGGTGCATCACGTCGAACGTGCATGAAGGAGAGGCGCGTTGCCGCAAACGATCGCGCTGGTTGATGACGACCGCAATATTCTGACGTCGGTATCGATCGCGCTGGAAGCCGAGGGCTTCGAAGTCCGGACGTACACCGACGGCGACGAGGCCCTGCGCGGCCTGACGGCCAAGCCGGTGGATCTGGCCGTCCTCGACATCAAGATGCCGCGCATGGACGGCATGGAACTGCTGTCGCGCCTGCGACAGACCAGCGGCATGCCCGTGATCTTCCTGACGTCGAAGGACGACGAGGTGGACGAGGTGCTCGGCCTCCGCATGGGGGCCGACGACTACATCAAGAAGCCGTTCAGCCAGCGCCTGCTCATCGAGCGCATCCGGGCGCTGTTGCGGCGCGAGCAGATGCGTCAGGACAAGGGGACCGCCGATCCGGCAAGCGTGATCGTGCGCGGCGACCTGCTGCTGGACCCCGCTCGCCATGCCTGCGCCTGGAAAGGCCAGCCGATCGAACTGACCGTGACGGAGTTCCTGCTGGTCAAGGCGCTTGCGGTCCGTCCCGGCCACGTCAAGAGCCGCGACCAGTTGATGGACGCCGCCTATGGCGAGCACATCTACGTGGACGACCGGACGATCGACAGCCACATCAAGCGCCTGCGCAAGAAGTTCAAGGCGATAGACACCGAGTTCGGCCAGATCGAGACGCTGTACGGCGTCGGCTACCGCTACCGCGATGCTTGAACGGACTCTGGCGCCGGCGGCGAGACCGCCAAAGGCGCCTAAAGGCAAGATGGCGCCGCCGGCGCGGGGAAAGCGCACCGAATCGGCACCGCCGGAGCGGAACCACGACCGGAATTCGGCGTCCCAACGCTACCGCCGCGCTTTCTCGCCGCTGACGCTCCGGATTCTCGCGGTCAACGTCCTGGCCTTGGCGATCCTGGTCGGAGGGCTGCTCTATCTCGGCCGCTACCAGGACCGCCTGATCGAAAGCGAGCTTGAGGCGCTTCTGACGGAAGCCCGCATCTTCGCCGGAGCCATCGGCGAAGCGGCAGTCACCCGCGACGGCGACGAGACCAACGACCTTTCCCATGACCTGGCGCGGCAGATGGTCCGCCGGCTGGTCGAGACGACCGATACCCGGACCCGGCTGTTCGATCCGTTCGGCCGGCTGATAGCCGACAGCCGCGTGCTGATCGGACCCGGCGGCGTGGTCCAGATCGAGGAACTGCCGCCGCCGGTCCAGGGCGGCTGGCTGACCCGCCTCGCCATCGACATCTACGACGGGATCGTCAACGCCCTGCCGTCACGTGACAAGTTCCCGGTGTTCCGCGAAGGCCCTGTTCAGGTCGCCAACCATTACGAGGATGTCGTCCGGGCCTTGACCGGCGACCTCAGCGCCAGCGTCTGGACGACGCCCGACCACGGCATGATCCTGACCGTCGCGGTGCCGGTCCAGCGCTTCAAGCAGGTGCTGGGCGCGGTCATGCTGTCGCGCGGCGGCGCCCAGATCGACGCCGCGATCCGCTCGGTCAGGCTCGACATCCTGAAGGTCTTCGCGGTGGCGCTGGCGGTGACGGTGCTGCTGTCGTTCTATCTGGCGGGCACGATCGCGCGGCCGATCCGCAAGCTGGCGGCGGCGGCGGATCATGTCCGGCGCGGCCATGGCCGGCACCACGAGATCCCCGACTTCAGCCGGCGCGGCGACGAGATCGGCGATCTTTCCGAAGCGCTCCGCGACATGACGGCGGCGCTGTGGCTGCGGATGGACGCAATCGAAAGCTTCGCCGCCGATGTCGCCCACGAGATCAAGAACCCGCTGACCAGCCTGCGCAGTGCCGTGGAAACCGTGGCGCGGGTCTGCGACCCCGACCAGCAGCGCCGCCTGATGTCGATCATCGAGGACGACATCCAGCGGATGGACCGCCTGATCAGCGATATCTCCAACGCGTCGCGCCTGGACGCGGAACTGAGTCGGGCGGAATCGGAGCCGGTCGATATCGGGCGCATGCTCCGCATGCTGACCGACATCCACGAGACCACGGCAGCCGAGCGCGCCGCCCCGCGCATCGTGCTTGACCTGCCGATGGGGGCGGACCTGACCGTGCAGGGCCTGGAAGGACGGCTGGTACAGGTCTTCCAGAACATCATCGCCAACGCGCTGTCGTTCTCGCCGCCGGGCGGGACCGTCGCCGTCCGTGCCAGGGTGGACGGCGACACCGTCGAAGTGACCGTCGCCGACGAGGGGCCGGGCATGCCGGAGGGCAAGCTGGCAGCGATCTTCGACCGCTTCTATACCGAACGCCCCGCCGGCGAGAAGTTCGGCACCCATTCCGGCCTGGGGCTCAGCATCTCCAAGCAGATCGTCGATGCCCATGGCGGCGAGATCTTCGCCCGCAATCGCCACGCGGAGGGCGAGCCGGGGGCTGCGGAAGTGCGCGGTGCGGTCTTCACGGTACGCCTGCCGCGCCACCGCAACGATTGAACGGTGCCCCCGATTCGGCATATCATGGGTCCGGGTTGAAGGGGACCCGGAACCATGAGCGACATTCTCGGCATCGCCCTGTCGGGCGCCTCGGCGGCCACCAAACGGATCGACGCGTCGGCGTCCAACCTTGCCAACCAGCGCACCACCGGCCGGTTGCCCGATGCCGGAAGTGCTGCTGCGACCACCACCGATAGCCGCGCGCCCTACACGCCGCTGACGACCACCCAAAGCGACCTGCGTACCGGCAACGGCCAGGGGGCCGGAACCCAAGCCTCGCTGAAGCCGCTGTCGCAGCCCATCGTCGCGGAGTACGACCCGTCGTCGTCCGACGCCAACGCGGAAGGCATGGTCGGTGCCCCCAACGTCGATACCGGGCAGGAGATCGGCCAGCAGATCCTGGGCTCCCGCGCCTATTCCGCCAGCATGTCGATGGCCCGAACCTCCAGCGACATGATGAAAGACCTGCTCGACATGACGGCCTGACCGGACTTTAGACAGGCCGTTCATTCTGCTTTGGTTCTCGATTCGGACCGCTTGAAGGCAAAGTTCTGCATTTGGTCCCATATTGTACCAGCCCGAGTCGAGGCTCTACACAGCGCCTTGGCAACGGCGCCCGGACGTCACACCTTAAGCTTGGCAGTCCAAGCTCAAAGTCACTTCCGGAGTCCTCCCGTCCATGGCCGCGCCGCTTCTCCCGCTCGTCGGAATTCCCGCCTGTGCCCGGCAGTTGGGGCATCATCCTTTCCATATCGCGGGCGACAAGTATATCCGCGCGGTGTCCGACGGCGCCGGCGCCCTGCCGCTGGTCATCCCGGCGCTGGGCGATACGCTGGACGTTTCCGGTCTGGTCGGGCGACTCGACGGATTGCTGGTCACCGGCAGCCCGTCCAACGTGGAGCCGGCGCGCTTTGGCGGCCCTTCCAGCGTTCCGGGCACCCTGCACGATCCCGAGCGCGACGCCACCACCCTGCCCCTCATCCGGGCGGCGCTGGCGGCCGGAGTACCGGTCCTGGCGATCTGCCGGGGCATCCAGGAATTGAACGTGGCGCTTGGCGGGTCGCTCCATCAGCGGGTCCAGGAGCTGCCGGGCAAGCTGGATCACCGGGCCGACGACAGCCGCCCGGTGGAGGAGCAGTATGCCAAGGTCCATTCCGTCAATCTGACGCCCGGCGGACTGCTGGAGCGGATTACCGGCAAACGGGAGATCCGGGTCAACTCGATCCACGCCCAGGCGATCGACCAGCTGGCCGACGGCCTGACGGTCGAGGCGGTCGCTCCCGACGGCCTGATCGAAGCGGTGAGCGCCGACGGCGCGCCCGCCTTCGCGCTGGCGGTGCAGTGGCATCCCGAATGGCGGTTCTGGGAATGTCCGGACAGCAAGGCGCTATTCCAGGCCTTCGGCCAAGCCTGCGCCGGCCGCGCGGCGCTGCGGCGCGGTTGAAGCGGAACTGAAGTCAGCTAGCTCGGGCGACCCGGTTCAGCAGGTCGATCAGGATCGCCTGCTCCTGCTTGTTCAGGTCCTTCGCCATCGCCCGTTCATGCGCCCGCACGCGCGGGATCAGGTCTTCCACCAGTGCTGTGCCGGCGGGGCTCAGTTCCAGGGCATAGGACCGGCGGTCGTTGGGTGAAGGCGCCCGGACCACCCAGCCCCGGCTCTCCAGCCGGTCGATCACCGCGACCATGGTGGAGCGGTCGATACCGACGGCGGAACCCAGTTCCGACTGGCTGAGGCCGATGTTCTCGCGGATCAGGATCAGCACGCCGAACTGGCCGGGCGTGATGTCATGCGGAGCGACGGCGTTCTGGAAGTTCTGAAAAACGGCGATTTGAGCCTTGCGCAGGCTATAACCGATCAGATCCGGCAGCAGACCAAGAGCAAGCTTCGGCTGGCGACTATCGCGGGCGCGCGGACGCTTCAGGGTCGTTTCTCTCGCGGTATCAGGCAAGGCTTGTCCCTCGGTATGGCTGCTGGCGCGATAAGGCAACAGGTCTGGGCAGGGTGTCGGAAAACAGTGCGTTTGACACAACCTACGCCAGTTGGGTGACTTGCCTGAACGGACCGATTTGTCGCACGCCCTTCAGATAGTAGCTTGAAGCTTTTCGTAGCTCGCTTAGTGCTGGTTTTTCAACCAGCACTATGTCGCAGGGTCTGCCGCTTGCAGTATTTGCAAGCCAGATATGCATGCACCGCATTGGTCCCGGTCTGTCCGTCCGCCACCTTGCTGAACGAAGCGTCGCCTCTTCCCCTGGAGGCAAGCGCCCGGCCACCGGTTTCCCCTGCCGCATCCGGGCTCCTGAAACGGAGCTTCAGCGCCCGGCCTCCCCTGGCCGGGCGTTTTCCGTCGTTCGGGAAGTTTGAAAGCGCGACCGGGACGCCACGATCGGGTATGGTGCCGCCGCCCGGTCACCGGCTCCTTCGATCGTCCTGTCCATTTCGAGTAAGACCCGTGCGCATCGCCACCTGGAACATCAATTCCGTCCGGCTCCGGCTGGACCTGCTGCTTCGCCTGATCGACGAGCAGAAGCCCGACGTCATCTGCCTTCAGGAAACCAAGACGGTGGACGAGACCTTTCCGCTGGCTCCCCTGGCGGAGCGCGGCTACGTCCATACGCTGATCCACGGCATGAAAGGCTACAACGGCGTCGCCATCCTGTCGCTCAGGCCGATCTCGGGCGAATGCGTCCAGCACTGGTGCGAGAAGCAGGATTGCCGCCACGCCATCGCCCATGTGGACGGGATCGAGATCCACAGCGTCTATATCCCGTCGGGCGGCGACATCCCGGATCCGGCAGTCAACGTCAAGTTCGAGCACAAGCTCCGCTTCCTGGACGAGATGACGGCATGGTGGGCGGCGGAGCGTGCGGCGGACCGGCCGATGGTCGTCGTCGGCGACTTCAACATCGCCCCGCTCGAACACGATGTCTGGTCGCACAAGCAGATGATGGACGTGGTTTCGCACACTCCGGTCGAGATCGAGCGGCTCAACGCCATGCAGCGGTCGATCGGCTGGGTCGATGCGGTCCGCCACTTCGTACCGGACGATCAGAAGCTCTACACGTGGTGGAGCTACCGGGCGAAGGACTGGACCGCCGCCAACCGGGGGCGGCGGCTGGACCACATCTGGGTGACGCAGCCGCTGGCCGGCAGCCTGCGCGGCCAGCAGGTCCTGCGCGACGCCCGAGGCTGGGAGCCGAAGCCGTCCGACCATGTGCCGGTGCTGGTGGACCTGGACGTCTGACGGCAG
>DASQKT010000043.1:0-18084 GCA_035630415.1 Skermanella sp. | reverse complement strand
CGCGCAGCGCCTCGCCCGTCGGCAGCCGACCATCGGTCTCCAGGGTGAACGAGATCACCACGGGGAGGCCGGCCTCTCGCGCCGCGCGTCACGCCGATCGCCTCGTTCGTGTTGGTCAGGGTATAGGCCGTTACGAGATCGACGCCCGCCGTCGCGAAGATCCCGATCTTCCGGCCATGGTAAACCATGGCCTCGCGCGGGCTCATCAACACTCCCGGATCGTAGCCATCCCCGCGCGGTCCGACGCAGCCGCTGATCACCATCGGGGACGTTGCGGTCTCATGAGCGGCGCGGAGATCGAAGAGCATGTTGATCGCCCTGGCGTTGGCGACGTCGAGTTCGCGCGGCGAGTAGCCGAGTTTTTCTGCCCAGTCCGGATTGGCCCGCCGGGTGGCGCTGTCCAGGATGAAGCCGGCGCCGCTGTCGCGCGCTATCGCCGCATGACGGGCGTAGTAGCCGAGCAGGATATCGGCGCCCCGCTGGTCCTTCAGCAGATCGAATGCGGCGAAGCACGGCAGGTCGATCTTCTCACGGAAGATCAGGGTAGTCTCCATGCCGCCGTCCGTCAGGAACAGGCCGCCGTCCAGCTGGGGCAGGTGGTGTCGGTACTTGGTCATGGTCCGGTCTCCGTGTTCCACGTCTCGCTTCGCCGCGGCTGGCAAGGACTTCAGCTTGAAGCTCAGTGGTAACGGAGCGGTGTTTCCCGGTTATGTCCCTTGGGCGATTTGTTGTTTCAATTGTTTCCGGGCAGTGGACGCCATCAGTTCGAGCGGCCCGCAGGGGCGTCGATCCGCCTTACGCCTAATGCGTTAATTGCAAATGAGAATCGTTTTCATTATCGTTCGATATTCAATTATGGCCCCGGCTCTCCGAAGCAAGGTAAGCTGTCATGATCCCGCCAGATACCGCCGAGGACAGCGCTCTCGGCCTGATATTTTCAACCCACCGGCAATCGTACATCAGAGTGGCCGAACGTATTACGGGATGCCGCAGCCATGCCGAAGACATCGTCCATGACGCCTTTGCCAAACTCATGGGCATGTCCTTCTCGACGCCGATCTGCTCGCAAGCCAGTTATCTGATGAAGGTGGTGCGCAATCTGGCGATCGATCACTACAGAAGAAACCATGTAGAACTGCATCTGATGACGCGCGAGGAAGAGGGGCATGCCATGGTCATGTCCGAGAGCGCTTCGCCGGAAAGCATCAACGAGCATCGCCAGACCTTGCAGATATTGTCTTCCGCACTGGCCGAACTGCCGGCAAGAACCCGCTATGCTTTTGAAATGCATCGCATCTACGGATACAGCCAGAAGGAAATCGCCGAGAAACTGGGTGTTTCTGCGACACTGGTCAATTTCATGATCCGGGACGCGCTGGTCCATTGCCGCAAGACGCTTAAGGAAAAAGCCGGCCCGGATGGATTATGATGGGATATGCCAGCGACGGGTAAGACAGGGCTGAAGGGATGCGGGATGAAAAACCGCTTTCCATCAACTACCGGCTATGCATTAACCCACGGGTCGAAACATAGTTGATGGAAGCATCCGTCAACAAAGCTCCTTTGTCGAGTATCCGCATGCATGCCTGAGGTTTCTCCCAATCGTGAAAATGACCGGCTGAGCGACGAGGCCGCCGATTGGTGCATGCGCATGCATTCCGACGAATGCGGTGAAGACGACAGGGCGGCGTTCCGGCAGTGGTATGCCGCCGATCCGGCCAACGCGGCGGAATACGACGCCATGCTGGAAATCTGGCGGATGACCCCCAGCATTCCGGCGCAAGGCGCGATGTTCTCCACGCCGAAGCAGAGCCGGACCAAGCCGAAGCGGGCGAATTGGCGCCGCTTGGCTACGGCTGCCGGTCTATGCGCCGTAGCGGTCGGACTGGGCTGGGCCTGGGGTTGGTCCAATGGCATGCTGCCCGGACGCATAGCCTGGTACGGCAGTGCCGGGTCGCACCGCATGGTGACGCTGCCCGATCAGTCACGGGTCGATCTCAACGTCCATACCACGCTGTTCTATGCCGGCTTCCGCGACCGCCGCAGCGTCCGCCTGTCCGATGGCGAAGCCTGGTTCGAGGTCAATCACGATACCTTGCCCTTTACCGTCCAGACCGGGACCGGCACCGTCGAGGTGACGGGCACCAGTTTCAACATATGGAGCGATCCGAACGGCCTGACGGTAGCACTGGCGACCGGTGAGGTCGTGGTCAACCCCGGTTCGCTGTCGTCCGTCCACCTGACACCCGGCATGCAGGCGGCTTTCGATCGCAAGAACGGCGATGTGAAAATCTCCACCGCCGATCTGGCGACGCTGGCCGCATGGCGGGACGGCAAACTCATCCTGAACGACCTGACGCTCGAAGCGGCATTGCCAAGGATCAACCGTTATCTTGCCAAGCCCTTGCGCCTTGGGGACGCCAAGGCGTCGGCGTTGCGGATCGGGGGCATCCACGATATCGCCGAACTGGAACGCCTGCCGGACTCCCTCGTCAAGGCGCTGCCGCTGAGGGCGGTGCGGACGGACGGCGAGATCGTTCTATACAGCCGGTAACGCCGCCCGTACGGCGTTTGAAAAAATATAGAAAACTGCCGCAAGCCCTTGTGATTCGGGACGCCTGTTCGTCTGTGTTGGAGGCTTAAGTGGGGCAATCATCCAATGCAGACTGTTTTCTTGCGTTCATCGCTTCTTTGTTCATCCGGTTCCAGCCGGTCCAGTTCCAGATTATGGCGGCGCTGCATGATTCTTGGGACCGTGGGTTTGGCCTTGGCTGGCTTGCCGCACAAGGTTCAGGCCGCCGTGCTCAACATACCGGAACAATCGCTTGCCGACGCCTTGGTCGCATTCGGGCGGCAGGCAAACGTGCAGGTGCTATACAGTCCGGATTTGGTACAGGGGGTCCGCGCCCCCGCTCTGCAAGGCGAGATGAGCATCGGGCAAGGGCTGGAAACGCTGCTCGGCGGGACGGGACTGACCTGGGAAATCGACGGCAGCAACGTGGTGCTGACCCGGCCTCAAAGCGGCGACGCCCTGACCTTGCCGCCGGTGCGCGTAGCGGGGCAGGGCGAAAACGCGACAGGGCCGGTACAGGGCTACGTCGCGAACCGGACCGCCACCGGGACCAAGACCGATACGCCCTTGCTGGAAGTTCCCCAATCGATTTCGGTCATAACGCCGCAACAGTTGGAAGACCGCAACGTCCAGGCCGAGTCCGAAGCGTTCCTTTATTCGGCCGGCGTGTTTTCCCAGCCGTTCGGCGGCAACCTCAACCAGTACAATAATTTCTACCGCATCCGTGGTTTTCCCACTTCGGCCGGCGGCAATTTCGTCGACGGTCTGGTCAGCCCGGTCAACTACCGGTACGAACCATTTGGATTCGAACGCCTGGAAATCCTGCGGGGACCGACCTCCGTGCTCTACGGGCAAAGCGATCCGGGCGGGCTGATCAACCGTGTCAGCAAGCGGCCGACCAGGGAAGCGCTTCGTAATCTGGAGATCGAATACGGCAACTTCGACAGGAAGCAGGCGGCGCTGGATGTCGGCGGTGCGATCGATGGGGAAGGCCGCTTCCTTTATCGGCTGACGGGCCTGCTGCGCGACGCCGACGGCGCGGTCGATTATCTGTACGACCAGAAGATCCGGGACAACCGCCAGTTCATAGCTCCCTCCTTCACCTGGAACATCGGCGAGGATACCTCGCTCACCGTCCTGGGCAGCCGGCTTGCCGACGATGCCGATCAAGCTGCCGCCTTCGTCGAGCCGGGTTACAAGGTATCGAGGCTTCGCCTGGACCAGGATGCCGGAACATATTTCGATTATGAAGACTACTCGGTCGGCTACGCCTTCGAACATCGTTTCGACGACAGCCTGACCTTTCAGCAGAATCTCAAGAAGAACTATCTGAACTACGACTATGTATCCTTGGCGCAGCTCAACGACATCAACACGCCGCTTGCCGACGGGCGTACGATCGACCGCTATACATTCGGCTTCAAGGAAAAGCGTGAAGACTTCACCGTCGACAACCGTCTTCAGAAATCGATCGATTGGGGAATCACGAAGCATACGGTACTGCTGGGATTCGATTATCAGCGTCTGGAAGACAAATATTCATTCACTACGGGCGACGCTCCCGGCTTGGATCTTCTGACGCCCGACTACAACCAGAACATACTGGAGCCGGCAACCCTCACGACTACCCGGTCCACCAGCTATAACAAGGGGCTGTACCTGCAAGATCAGATGAAGGTCGATGACCGGTGGGTGTTCACCTTCGGGCTGCGCAAGGATTGGGCGACGACCTCGACCGAAGATCTGCTGGCAGGGGGAAGGCAGACGAGAAGCGATCAGGACCTGACCTATCGGGCCGGCCTGACCTATCTTTTCGACAATGGGCTGGCGCCGTATTTCAGTTACGCAGAGTCTTTCCTGCCATCGACCGAAACCGATTTCAACGGCAATCCGTTCGAACCGACGACCGGTGAGCAGTACGAAGCCGGCATCAAGTATCAGCCGCCGGGCTTCGCCGGAAACTTCACGGCGGCGGTGTTCAACCTGACAAAGCAGAATGTGACCAGCGCGGACCCGGAGAACATCGGTTTCGGCGTGCAGACCGGCGAAATCCGCTCCCGTGGGGTGGAACTGGAAGCCACGGCGGAGTTGACCGAAAGACTCAAGCTCCAGGCCGCCTATACGTATACGAATGCGGAAATCACCGAATCGAACGACGGCAACGAGGGTAACACGCCGTCGTTGACGCCGAAGCACATGGCGTCCCTGTGGATGGACTATGAATTGCCCGCGGCTATCGCCGACGGCGTCAGCATTGGCGGCGGCATCCGCTATGTCGGCAGCTCGTTCGCGTGGGAGTCCACGGCCGATCTGCCGGATCGGGAAACGAACGCCTCCTATACCCTGTTCGACGCCGCCATCCGCTACGACTTGGGCAAGGTGAATCCGCGTTTCGAAGGAGCCAGAGTGGCGTTGAATCTGGCCAATATTTTCGACAAGGAATATCAGGTCTGCTATTCGCGGTTCGATTGTCAGCCGGGAGTACCGCGCACTGTCATCGGTTCGCTGAGCTACCGATGGTGAGAAAGCGTCGGGGCGCCGATCGTCAACGACGTGCCGTCGAGTGATATCCACACTGGACGGCCGGGCGAGGACTGCGGGCTCCTTCAATGCGCCGAGTGGCCTCTCATGAAGTTGGCCCGCATAATCTGAATTATGGAAAGAAATTGCGGGATATAACGCTTTTGGACCAACACGATGGTCTGCTGCTGCCATCCCGGACCGCGTGCTTTTCAGCTCGCGGTCTCTCCGGCGGATTTGGCACTTCCCAACCCGGTCAATCCAGTTCGATGCCGGCCTTCTTGATCACCTCACCCCATTGGGCAAGCTCGGTCCTGGTGAACTCCCCGAGTTCTTTCGGCCCCATGTGGACGGCGTAAGTGCCCTGTTCGAGAGCACTTTTTTCGAACGCCTCGCTCTTGACCACCTTCTCGAGGCTTGCCGCCAACTTGTCGACGATGGGCTGCGGCGTACCCGCAGGTGCATAAATGGCGGTCCAGGCCTCCAGCTCGAACCCCGGCAGGCCCGATTCCGCTGTCGTGGGCAATTCGGCAAGCATGGGGTGGCGCTTGTCGCCGGCAAGAGCCAGACCTTTGACCTTTCCGGTGCGGAGGTGACCGGCCGCCGAGGGTGGCGTGGTGATGACCAGATCGACCGAGCCGCCCAATAGATCCGTCATGGCCGGTCCGGTGCCCTTGTAAGGGACGTGAACCATTTTCGTGCCGGTAAGCTGCTGTAGCTGCTCGCCGCCGATATGCGGGATCGAACCGTTGCCCGGCGTGCCGAAGTTGAGTTCTCCGGGATGCGCTTTGGCGTAATTGATCAATTCTTGGAGCGAATTGACCGGCAAGTCCTTGCGCGCGACGATGACGTGCGGCGCCACGATCGCCAGACCGACCGGCGTGAAGTCACGGATGGGGTCCCAGGCCAGCTTCTTGAACAGGGACGGGTTGGTCACCTGATAGCCGGAGTAAGCGACCAGCAACGTATAACCGTCGGGATCGGCTCGGGCTACCCGCTGGATGCCGATATTACCGCTGGCGCCGCCCCTGTTGTCGACGATGAACTGGCTTCCAAGTTCGCTGGTCAAGCCTTCGGCAATCAGGCGCGCGGTGAAATCGACGATCCCGCCGGGCGTGACCGGCACGACCATCGTCACCGGACGCGCGGGATACTCCTCAGCCGCCACGGCCGATCGGGACATCATGCCGGCACCGGTCACCGAAGTGGCGAGTGCCAGCGTTGCGGAAAGAAGAAGACGGCGCGTCACGGTCATTTCGAAGATCTCCCCAGCTTTTTCATTGTTTTCATTCCGGTGGCCAGCCCGCGCGGCGCGCCGGCGGCGGTCAGGTCACGGCCGGACAACACTCCGGGCGGGCCAGCAGCGCCGCGCGGACCCTCCCGCCAGGAGTGGCGCCGGGTAGTGCCGCAGCCTCGCGGGCGACCGCAACCAGCGCGTCGAGATCGATGCCCGTGGGGATTCCCATGCGCTCGAACATCCATACGACATCCTCGGTCGCGACATTGCCGGTGGCTCCGGGAGCGAACGGACAGCCGCCCAGCCCGCCGAACGACGCATCGAACACCCGTACTCCCTTGCGGAAGGCCGCCTGGATGTTGGCAAGACCCAGGCCGTAGGTGTCATGACCGTGGAACGCCCAGGCGCCAACCTGAAGGAAGCGCGACAGGCAGGCTTCGAACAGCCTTTCCACATGGTCCGGGGCGACCCGCCCCGTGGTGTCGCACAGGCAGATCTCGGCGTCCGGACGAAGCGGCACCAAGCGGTCAAGCAGAGCCAGGGTTTCCGCTTCCGGCACCTGACCGTTGAACGGACAGTCGAAGGCCGTCGCGATATCGAGCCTGATCGCGATGTCGGGGGAAATAGCGGCGAGCAGACGCCCGTACTCCGCAACCGATTCCAGGGGATGCCGGCGGACGTTATTGCGGTTGTGTGCTTCCGAAACCGACAGCACGAACACGAGCTGTCCGGCTCCCGCCGCCACCGCCTCCCGGCCCCGGCGTTCGCTGGGCACCAGGACCTGTGACGTCAAGCCGGGAATCCGGTTGGCGGCCGCCAGCACCTCCGGGGTGTCGCGCATCTGCGGCAGGGCGGAGGTGCTCACGAAGGAACCGATCTCTATCCGTTTCAATCCGGCGGCGGCGAGATGCTCGAGCAGGCGGATCTTGGTTTCCGTCGGAATGAAGGGGCCGATCCCCTGATAGCCGTCGCGTGGTCCGACCTCGACGATTTCGATCGGGAGCTTGTCATGAGGCGTCATCAGATGACCCCCTCCCGCCGAAGCGCATCGATCTCCTTCGACCGAAGGCCAAGCAGTTCCGTGAGAACTTCGTCCGTGTGGGCGCCGACCGGCGGACCCGGCCAGCGGATCGTTCCAGGACTTTCCGGGATGTGAGGCACGACGCCGGCGTGCAGGACCTGTCCGAGCTGGGGGTCCTCGATCTCCCGCACCATTCCGCGATAGCGGAACTGCGGGTCGGCGGCGCACTCGGCCGCGGTATAGACCTGCGTGCAGGGGATGTCCGCTTGGGACAGGAGCCTGTCCACGTCGATCGCGGTCTCTTTCACGGTCCAGGCCCCGATGATGCCGTCGAGAATAGCCGAGTTGCGCACCCGCATCCGGTTTCCGGCAAACCTTGGGTCGTTGGCAAGTTCAGGCTGTCCGATCAGCGTCGCCAGCCGCGCGAACAATGGGTCCGAGTTGGCCGCGATCAGTATCCACTTGCCGTCGGCGGTGGGATACGCGTTGGACGGCGCGGCCGTCGGAATCGCCGATCCCGCAGGTTCCCGGACCACTCCAAGCGCGCCGTACTCGGGCAGCATGCCTTCCATTACGCTGAGCACCGAGTCGGTCAGCGCCACGTCCAGGGTCCGTCCCTGCCGGTCGCCGCCGGTCCGGTCGCCCCCGATCCGGTCACGCTGCCACAGCGCGGCCATCATGCCGAAGGCCGCGTAGATGCCCGCCAGCGAATCGCCTATGCTGATGCCGGTCCGAACCGGCGGCAGGTCCGAGACACCCGGCGGGTGGTTGGTCACATATCGCAGGCCGCCGATCGCCTCACCGATGACGCCGAATGCCGCACGGTCCCGGTAGGGGCCATCCTGACCGAAGCCCGAGATATGCGCCACGACCAGATCCGGCCGCGCGCTCCTGAGCACCTCATCGCCGAGCCCGAGCTTCGCGAGCTGACCCGGCCTGAAGTTTTCCACCACCGCGTCGCAGCCGGCGACCAGACGACGCACGATCCCAGGTGCTTCCGGATGCTTCAGGTTCAGGGTGACGGAGCGCTTGTTGCGGCCATGGATGGACCACCACAACGATGTTCCGTTCACCTGCTTGCCCCATTGCCGCACGGGATCGCCAGAGGGCGGCTCGATCTTGATGATGTCGGCTCCCAGGTCGGCAAGCAGGCGAGTGCAGAACGGCGCCGCGACGAAATGGCCGATTTCGAGCACGGTAAGGCCGGAGAGTACTCCTGGGAACAAGTCTTTCGGCATGCATTCCTCCCCCGAGGCCGGTTCTGCACCGTGTTGTCTATTCTTTGCTGAAAATCATCAGACGACTGAACACGCGTCAGGAAGAAAGATCACGTGCGGGGAAGAAGGATTGCGTGCCGGATCGCTTTGCTTGGCCAGGGACAAGCGAGTTCAAGAGCCCAGGACTGCCCTGAGAGCCCAGGACTGCCCTGGCGGATCGCTACCGGTTTGGGACGGGTAATCCTGGGTCTGAAGTCCGAATGACGATCACTTCGGCTGCTCGATCGCCCCCGCCGACGGAGTGGAGGCCGAGCGCGGCTCGTCCAGCGCGTCCACCAGGGTCCCGGTCTTGCCGCTGCCGCTCTTCAGCGCCGGGCTGCCCGCCACCGGGGCGTAGCGTGCCCTGGCGTCGTCGAGACCGCGCAAAGCCTCGTCGCTGGGGTTGCGGACGACCTTGCCGGCATCGTAGCGGCTGACCGCCTTGTCGAAGGACTGGGGGAAGGTCGGCAGGCCGTTCCGTTCGTACTGCTTGAACAGGCCGACCCAGACCTGAGGTCCCACGCTGAAGTTGCCCACGTTCCCATCGTTCCAGGCATACATCAGCGGCGTCGATGCGGTGTTGATGACGAGATTGTCGCTGATCTCGATCTGCTGGTTGCCGCTTTGGCCGCCGGCGGCGTTGTTGCCGTAGGTCAGGCGGAACACGGCGTAAGGCGAATCCCCGACGATCGTGTTGTTGTAGATCAACCCGCGCACCACGCCCCGGACCTCGATGGCGGAATCGTTGTAGTCGGTGACGATGTTGTTGCGGGCGACCTGATCGACGCCCTCCTGGCTGGCCACGTCGGGGTCGAAATACTGCGGGCCGGTGTTGCCGCCGAGCATGAGCGCCGAGTTGCCGCGAATGCCGCTGATCAGGTTGTTCTCGATCAGGATCTGGCTCGACCCCCCTTTGAAGAAGATCCCGGAATTGCCGGGGGTGGGGTTATGTATCCAGGAGTTCCGGACCACGGCCGTCTTGACGCCGACGCCGTCGACGACGGCGTTGTTGATCGGCTGCTGAAGGTCGGAGTCCTCGATATAGACGTTCTCGACATCGCTCTTGATCGGATTGTTCCGGTTGATCTTGATGGCGGCGCCCGCTCCCGTCTTGAGCGAGTGGATCTTCATCCCGCGAACGATGATGTTGCGGATCGATCCCTGCCAGGGCGAAATATGAAGGTTGTCGCCCTTGCCGTTGACGATCTCCAGCCCCTCGACCACGACGTAGGAGGCGGCGATCTGGAACGAACCGGTGTTGTTCAGGTTGATCTTCGGGGTCGTTCCCGGAGCCGCGCGAACGGTGATCCACTGGCCGGGAGTACCGGAGTTGAGCAGCGCCACGCCGTTCGTGGCGCGGTACTCGCCGGCGCCGATCTCGATGATATCGCCCGGTTTCGCCTTGTTGAAGGCGTCCTGAAGGGACTGGCCGCTGGTGACGGAAATGGTCCTCGCCCCCGTCCCCTGCGGCTCCGGCGTCTTGAACCACGCCGGGTCCGCCGCAAGGGCATGGGCCGAGACGGAGGAAGCCGCAAGGGCGACCAGCAACGTCAGGCAGAATTTTGACTTCATGGATAACCACCGCACCGTGTGACTTGTTGGTGCGAGGTCTTAAGGCCTCCTGGGGAGCATTAAAGGATCATTTTGTTAAACACTGAAAGGCCTGATCCAGACTTACATATTCCACGCTGTTATCACCCATTCCACACTATTGTCACTGGCGCTTAAAAAAATAAAGGTGCAGCACCGGACTCAGGCAAAGAAATAATCGACGTTAGCGATCAGACCTGTTTTGTCCACGGTAACCATAGTCGGGCCGAATTCGCCGCCGTCGGCCTGGATAGTGAACAGGGTCTTGCCGGCGGTCTCGACGATACTGGCGGTCAGGCTTCGCCCATACATCATGTCCTCGAAGTAGAGACGGTCGCCAAGTTCGGTTCCGGCTCCGTTGAATCCCGAGATCCTGGCGTCGGCGCCGCCGGATACGTCGAAGCGGAAGATATCGTTGTCGGTGGCGCCGCTGATGATCGTATCCATCCCGCCGTATCCGCTCAGGAGGAACGTGTCGTCACCGCCGCCGCTCCGCATCGTGTCGCTGGCGGTATCGCTGTAGAACAGGTCGTTGCCAGCCGTTCCGGTCACGTCGATCCCGTCCGAGTAACCGTGGCCGCCGTAGAACTCCAGGCGGCCGGCCCCCGTGATGGTGACCTTTTCGATCCCGGAGAAACTCCCGGCGTCATGGGATGTGCCCCCTGATTCCGGGCGGGAATCCTGGAACGAGATGGTTCCAGCACCCTGTGACATGACGGTCATTCTCGTCGTCGCCGGGGCGGTCTCCGCGTCCAGCGTGAAGGTGGCTTTGTTGTAAACGTGAAGGGCGTCGCGGCCGCTGCCGCCGTCCAGCACGCTGTCCGCCAGCGGCGCTCCGGCCGCGAGAGCGCCGGTGACCGGGTTGTAGTGGAGAGCGTCGTCCCCTTCCCCGCCGTACAGATACGAGACGCCGGAGCTATCCATGAGAACGTCATTGCCGGCCTCCCCGTACAGCGTATCCGTCCCGGAGTCGCCGTAGAGCTTGTCGGCGCCGGGACCGCCCCAGATCCGGTCGTCGCCGGCGCGGCCATAGAGCGTATCGGCTCCATCATGACCATAGATGAGATCGGCGGCGGCCGTTCCTGTTATCACGGCACTGCTGCTGGCTCTGATTGTCGCCAACTTGTCTCTCCGTAAAAGGTATTTTGAAATCGACGAGGCCGAGTTTTGAGACGACGCCGAAATCTAAGCCTTTGATAGTTAATAATCGTTTACCATTATTTTCAATTACTGTAATCGGCCTAGCCGGAAGGTGCGGACGAGGTCCGTTCAGGGGATCGCGTCGCCGCCGGCAGCGGGTGCGTCCTCTCCCGTCCGGGGGAGGAGCTTGGCGATGTGGGTGGCCAGTTGCCTTTGCGTATAGGGCTTGGTCAGCCGGGGAAGGTCGATGCTGAGGCCGTCGGGCAGGTCGGCATAGCCGGTGGCGAGAAGCACCGGCAGGCGGGGATGGCTTTTCCGGATGCACTGGGCGAGGTCAGCCCCGGTCATGCCCGGCATGGCATAGTCGGTCATGACGAGATCGACCTGTGTTCCGCTCGCCAACAGCTTCAACGCCTTCTCGCCGGAGCTTGCTTCGACGGCGACATGACCGAGATCCTCCAGCATCGCGGTGGTGCTCATGGCGATCAGCGCATCGTCATCGACCACCAGGATGGTCGCCGGACCGGCTTCCGCCGTCGCCGGCGGTTGCGGCTCGGCCTGACGGACGGGGATGGTGGATGCGGGCAGCCAGATTTCCGCCGTGGTGCCCTTCCCCACCCCGCTGCGCAGATGGAACGCGCCGTTCGACTGGACCGCCAGCCCGTGAACCATCGCCAGCCCGAGGCCGGTACCCTTGCCGATGCCCTTGGTCGAGAAGAACGGCTCCGTGGCGCGCGACAGAACAGCGTCATCCATGCCGGTCCCCGTGTCGCTTACCCGGAGAACGACGTGGGTTCCAGGCGCCATCCCCTCGTTAAGGGACCCGCCATGCTCCGACTTGTCGAGAGAGATGGTCAGCGTACCGCCGCCGGGCATCGCGTCCCTGGCATTGACGGCGAGGTTGAGCAGGGCAAGTTCCAGCTGGTTCGGATCGACCTGAGCCGGCGGCATCGCGTGGACAGCCTCCAGACGCAGCTCGATCATCGGTCCGATCGAGCGGGTCAGCAGGTCCTTCATGCCTTGAACCAGTTTCACCACGTCGACCGACTGCGGCTGAAGGTCCTGCCGCCTTGCGAAAGCCAGGAGACGCTGGGTCAGGGCGGCGCCGCGCTGAGCTCCCTGCATGGCGCCGTCGATGAACCGCAGAAGCTTGGGAGTTTCCGGCATATGGCGGCGCAGCAGGTCGAGATTGCCGACCACCGCCATCAACAGGTTGTTGAAATCATGGGCGACGCCGCCGGTAAGCTGGCCAATCGCTTCCATTTTCTGAGATTGGCGCAACTGTTCCTCAACCCGCTTGGCTTCGCTCAGATCGCGCGTGACGGTAGCGAAATTGACCGGTTCGCCGGTCACCGGATCGCGGATCAGGAAGAAGTCGAGGTGGACGACGATGGCGCACTCGTCGATCCTGTGCCGGAACTGGAACTCCCCGGCCCACCGCCCGTCCCGCACCGCCGCCGGCATGATCTCGGCGTCGAAACGGGCGCGGTCCTGGGGCAGCAGGTAGTCGTGGATGGTGGTGTCCGTGACCGGGGCCGTATCGGTCAGGCCGACCATGCGGCGGCCCGCCCGGTTGATGTAGAGCAACGATCCGTCCAATGCCGTCACGCCGATGAAGTCCGGCGATGCCTCTACCGTGGAGGCGAGCCGCTGGCGTTCCAGGGAGAGCCGCTCGACATCCGTGGTGCGCTCGGCCACGCGCTGCTCGAGAAGCCGGTTCAGCCGGTCGCGCTCGGCGTCGGCCAGTTTCCGGTCGGTGATGTCCAGCGACACGCCGACCATGCGGTGAGCGCGTCCGTCGCGGCCCACCACCACGCGCGCGCTGATCTCGACCCAGCGGGTAGTGCCGTCGGGCCAAACGACCCTGGTTTCCACGACATGGTCGGCGCCGGTCGAAACCGCATGGTTCATCGACTCACCGATATGGGCGCGGTCGGCCGGATGGATGCTCTCCAGCATTTCCGCGTAGGACAGCGGCGCCTGTGCGGTCATGCCGAAGTTGGTTTTGCACCGCTCCGACAAGGTCAGCGCCATCGTATCCAGGTCGATTTCCCAGGAACCCAGGCGGCCGGCCTGAAGCGCCAGCCGCAACCGTTCCTCGCCCTCGCGGACCTCTTCCAGGCGCGCACTGGCCTCGTACTGCCGGCGCCGGCCCCGGAGCGCCGTGGACACGGTGCTGATCAGCGTCATCGGGTGGAAGGGGCGTTCGAGGAACGTGACGTTCCCCAGCAGGCCGGCCAGCCGCTGGGCAGCCGGGTTGCGCTCCGTCCCGCCACCCCGGACGGTGAGCAGCACGAAGGGAAAGTCGGACCAGGGCGGCTGCTCGTCGATCCAGGCCGCCAGCGCCTGAAGGTCGCCGTGCCGGACCGCCTCGTCCGTCACCAAGGCCGCTCCGGCACCGGCCGCGATGGCCTGCGTCACGGCCGGCAGGTCACGGCATATTTCTCCCTCGATTCCTGCCTCCGCCAGGATCGATTGCGCCACGATCGCGTCTCGCCCGACCGGCGCGAAGATCACGATCCTTTCGGACGGTGGCGGATGCATGCCGGTCAATTGAGATCGTCCATAAGCAGCGTCTCGTCGGTGACGCCGACGAAGGTCGGCACGCCGCGCAGGATGCCCTGAAACTGCTGGAGCGGCTGGCCGATGCTGATGCCGCGATCGGTGATGCGGAACTCCCGGATCGTATCCTCATGCGGGCCGGCGCGCTTCTTGATGATGGAAATCGCGCGCCGGACCCGTCCCAGCGCCTCGAAATAGCGCAGCAGGACGACCGTATCGGCGAGATACGTAACATCGACCGGCGATTTCATGTCGCCGACCAGACCGTGCTGGGCGACGGTCAGGAAGGTGTTGACGCTCTGCCGGTTGAGGTATTGCAGAAGCTCGTGGATGTGGAGAATCAGGAACTGCTCCTGCGGCATGGCTTCCTGGTAACCGTTGAGGCTGTCGATCACCACGGTCCGGACGTCGTTCTCGTCTACGAGCTTGCGCACCTTGTGGGCGAACTCGCCGGGAGACATTTCCGCCGCGTCCACCTGCTCGATGAAGACGCTGCCGGCATCCCGCAGCCCCTCCAGATCGATGCCCATCTGTCTGGCCCGGCTGAACAGCAGGCCAAGTTCCTCGTCGAAGACGAACAGCGCCGCGCGCTCGCCCCGCGCCGCCGCCTGGATGATGAACTGCTGGACGAGCAGCGACTTGCCCGTTCCGGCGGGACCGAGGATCAGGGCGCTCGACCCGCGCTCGACGCCGCCGCCCAGCAGCAGGTCGAGTTCCCTCACGCCGCTGCCGAGCAGCGTCCGGCTGAAACCGGATTTATGCTCGGACGAGACCAGGCGGGGAAAGACCTGGACCCCGCCGCTCTTGATCGTGAAGTCGTGAAAGCCGCCACGGAAGGCCTGTCCACGGTATTTCGTGACCCTCAGGCGCCGGCGTTCCGCCCCGTAGTCCGGCGCCAGTTCCTCCAGCCGGATGACGCCGTGGGCGACACTGTGAACCGTCTTGTCCGTGCTATCCGCCGTCAGGTCGTCGAGCATCAGGACCGTGGCGGCGTTGCGCGCGAAGAAGTGCTTGAGCGCCAGGATCTGGCGGCGGTACCGGAGCGATCCCTGGGCAAGCAAGCGAATTTCGGAAAGACTGTCC
Source organism: Skermanella sp. (assembly GCA_035630415.1). Taxonomy (GTDB): domain Bacteria; phylum Pseudomonadota; class Alphaproteobacteria; order Azospirillales; family Azospirillaceae; genus Skermanella. The sequence continues at coordinate 3,103 of DASQKT010000043.1, read as the reverse complement.
AGGACGATGCGGGCCGGCTTGAGGCGCTCGACCACTTCGAAGATCATCCGGGTCGTCTCTCCCAGTTCCAGGTCGGAGGAGTAGAGCAGGCTCTGCTGCTGGTCGGGGTCCAGAAGGCTTTCCGGCGGCACCAGTTCGAAGACCTCGATAGTCTCGCCGAGCGTCCAGCCATGCGAGGCGGCTCCCTGGCGAAGCTCCCTCTCCGTCTCCGACAGGGTGATGTAGAGGCCGGTTTCGCCGGCTTCGGCGCCGGTCAGGAGAAACCGCAGTGCTATCGTCGTCTTGCCGGTACCGGGCGATCCTTCGAGCAGGAAGGCGCTGTCACGTTGCAGGCCGCCGGCCAGGACGTCGTCGAGGCCCGGAATGCCGAAGGCCGCCTTGGGGACGGTCGTAAAGTTTTCGAGCATGCTGATCTCCGGGCATCATCTGTCACGATTGCAGGTACAGGATCGGGGGCGTCGGCGCCAAGTTGAATCGTCACTTCATTCAATGCAATGAGACGCAAACCGTTGCTGGATCGGGCCTGTATTTATGAACCCGCCGTCTTCGGTCGCGACGATGCCGCTGCCCAGGAGGACGCGTTTCGATAGCTATATGAACAAGCTGAAAATCCTGCTCTTAATTGTTGTAACAATTTTTCCCTTTAGATGAAATTTTGAGAGTACATTTGGCGCCGGGTAAGTCGGAAGCACGATAAGACCTGTATAACAAGATCAAGAACTGGTTCTAAATTTGGTTTACGCAGCCTGAGCAGGGCGGCGCGTGCCCGGCATTTGGCTTGTTCCTTTCGCATCCTGTCGGTCCGACGGTATCTACCGGAACCACCGAAATAAAAACAACGACGAACCGCCGTGAGGCGCCTGTCCAGGCGCCGGCGCGGTTCCCTGGAGGGGAAACGACATGCAGCCCTGGATGCAGGTATACGATCCCGCAGGCAATCTGTGGGTCTCCGCGTCGATAGCGGCGCTTCCCATCGTCTTCTTCTTCCTGGCCTTGGCCGTCTTTCGGATGAAAGGTCACGTCGCAGCCACTATCACGGTCGCCATCGCCCTTGCCGTGGCGATCCTGTTCTACAGAATGCCGGTGATGCAGGCCCTTGCGGCGGCGGGCTATGGCTTCGTCTATGGCCTGTGGCCAATCGCCTGGATCATCGTGACCGCCGTGTTCCTCTACAAGATCACGGTCAAGACCGGGCAGTTCGACATCATCAGGTCGTCGGTCCTGTCGATCACCGAGGACCAGCGGCTCCAGATGCTGCTGGTGGGGTTCTCGTTCGGCGCGTTCCTGGAGGGCGCCGCCGGCTTCGGGGCGCCTGTCGCGATCACGGCCGCATTGCTGGTCGGTCTCGGCTTCAACCCGCTCTACGCCGCCGGCCTGTGCCTGATCGCCAATACCGCCCCGGTCGCATTCGGCGCCATGGGTATCCCGATGATCGTCGCGGGTCAGGTGACGGGACTGGATCCCTTCAAGATCGGTCAGATGGCCGGCAGGCAACTGCCGCTGCTGGCGCTTTTCGTACCTTTCTGGATCGTCTACATCATGGACGGCCTTCGGGGCGTGCGGGAGACGTGGCCGGCGGTTCTGGTCGCCGGAGCCACCTTCGCCATCGGCGTCTTCTTCACGTCCAACTTCATCGGCCCCGAACTGCCGGACATCACGTCGGCGCTGCTCAGCCTCGTCGCCCTCACCCTGTTCCTGAAGGTGTGGAAGCCCGTGCGGATCTTCCGTTTCGCCGATCAGGATGCGGGAGCATTGGTTCCCAGGGCGGTAGGTGCCGCAGTGACCCCGATGGCGGATTTCAGCGTTGGCGGCGGCTATACCAGCGGTCAGGTGATGAAGGCATGGTCGCCTTTCGTCGTGCTGACCGTCATCGTGACCATCTGGAGTCTGGCGCCGGTCAAGGCGCTGTTCGCCAAGACAGGCGCGCTGGCTTCCACCGTCTTCAACTTCCCGATCGAAGGCCTGGACAAGCTGGTCACCAAGGTAGCGCCCATCGTTACTTCACCCAAGCCGTATGACGCGGTCTATAAGCTCGACCTGATCTCGGCCACCGGCACCGCGATCCTGCTGACCGCCGTCATCTCCATCATATTCCTGCGAATGAAACCGGCGGAGGCGGTATCGACCTTCCGCGAGACAATAATGGACCTAAGGCGCCCGATCTACTCGATCGGCATGGTGCTCGCCTTCGCCTTCATCGCCAACTACTCGGGCCTGTCATCGACGCTGGCCCTGCTGCTGGCCGGGACCGGCAAGGCCTTCCCGTTTTTCTCTCCCGTGCTGGGCTGGATGGGTGTGTTCCTGACCGGGTCCGATACGTCGTCCAACGCCCTGTTCGGAGCGCTTCAGGCGACGACGGCGCAGCAGCTCGGGGTATCCGATATCCTGCTGGTCACCGCCAATACGACCGGCGGCGTCACCGGCAAGATGATCTCCCCCCAGTCCATCGCCGTCGCCTGCGCCGCCGTCGGTCTGGTCGGACGCGAAGCCGACCTGTTCCGCTTCACGCTGAAACACAGCCTGTTCTTCGTGGCGATCATCGGCGTGATTACGGTGCTCCAGGCGTATTATCTGACCTGGATGATCCCGTAACGGTTCGAGAGTATCTGATGAAAGAAAAGCGGCGGCAGGTTAACCTGCCGCCGCTTTTTGCATCCACTTCTACATCTGGACGGACTTCTACATCAGGACGGGAGACCTGATCCCAGAAGCGTTGATATAAGCGTTCCATTGCGACGCTTCGGCAATGCTCGCCCCCTTCCCGTCATGCCCGGACTTGATCCGGGTACCTCCTTTCAGGAGCTGAGCGGATGACGTCAGGACTTCAGGATGAAGTCCTCCCGTAAGCTTCCGCCAGGAGGTACCCGGATCAAGTCCGGGTATGACGGTAGAGTGGGGGAGAATGCCTAAATTAGCGCCTGTGGGATCAAGTCCGGGCATGACGAAAAAGATGTACGATAATGGCAAAAAGTCGCTCTGGCATCATACGACGATCCGCGCGGCCTCACCCTGGCCGGCCGTCGATCCGGGGGCCTGTCAGGATCGGCGTGTATTCGATCAGATAGAGCAGGAACGCGAGCGCCCACAGCACGCCGGCCACGCC
>DASQKT010000042.1:0-4066 GCA_035630415.1 Skermanella sp. | reverse complement strand
ATGGCTTCGATGCCGACTTCCAGGTGGAAAGCTACCTGCGGCACCAGGGGATCACCTTCGTCGACCGATTCGACGCCAACTCGTACCTCTACATCACCCGCGCCATGGATTACTTCGACCTTGCGGCGGAGCATGGCGGCGTGCTGGCGAACGCCTTCCGGCACAACGGAAACGCTACTCCGGTGCGGTTCTGTCTGACCTCCTTCTCCAGCGACTGGCTGTTCCCTACCCCTGAGTCGCGGGCTGTGGTCCACGCGCTCAACGCCGTCGCCGCCAATGTCAGCTTCGTCGAAGTGAAGACCGACAAGGGGCACGACGCCTTCCTCCTGGAAGAGCCGGAATTCCATCAGGTCGTCCGCGGCTTCATGGACGGCTGCGCCGAGCACCGGGGACTGACCCGAAAGCGGACGGAGCCGGCATGAGCCCCTTTGACGACGCATCCACCAGCCTCGCGCGCAACCGCAAGCCCGGCGACATCCGCCTCGACCTCCGCCTGATCGCGGACATGATCGATCCGGGCAGCCGGGTGCTGGATATCGGCTGCGGCGACGGAGCGCTGCTCGACTACCTCGTCTACGAGAAGCAGGTTGATGGACGCGGCATCGAGCTGAGCATGGACGGCGTGCATTCCTGCGTCAGCCACGGCTTGTCCGTCATCCAGGGCGACGCGGATACCGATCTCCAGGATTATCCCAGCGGCGCCTTCGACTACGTCGTGCTCAGCCAGACGCTCCAGGCGATGCGCGCTCCGCGCAAAGTGCTGGAGGAACTGGTGCGGATCGGCCGCCGGGCGATCATCTCGTTCCCCAACTTCGGCTACTGGCGCATCCGAGCGTCGCTGCTGCTGATGGGCCGCATGCCCGTGACCGAACGCCTCGGCTACGAGTGGTACGAGACGCCGAATATCCACTTCTGCACGATCAAGGATTTCACCAGCCTGTGCGACCGGCTGGACATCACGATCGAGCGAAGCGTGATCCTGGGGCGCGACAACCGTCCGACCCGGCTGGCGTCGGCCGACGGCATCGCCAATTTCTTCGGCGAACAGGGCGTCTTCATGCTCCGCCGCAATGGCGAGCAGGGATAGCTCAGGCAGGGATAGCTTAGAACGAGACGCAGGCTGGGCGAAGCATCGTCAGGACGCTTTGCTGCTTGAAGCGCTGCTTGTAGGCCGTCGCGATTTCAGACACTAGCGGCTTATCCTTGGCTTCGTCGCCAAGCACCAGGACCAGGACCTTGCTCGGCTCCTGCACGACATTGCCGCGCTCCGTATCGCGCCACTGACCATTGGCACTCATCACCGTCAGGCCGTCGGGGAAGCGGGGCGTCACCTCTTCCTCCAGGAAGCGGTTCCAGTCCGCTTCGGAGACTCCCAGCGAATCACCGATATTCCGGCCGAAAACGAGTTCCGCCACCATCTCCGACTGACCGTCCGGTCCGCAGTTGGGGGCACCCAGGGCCGCACATCCGGACAAGGCGCCCATCATGGACAGCAGCATCAATCCTCTGCGCATCGCTCACTCCCGGCCGCCAGCTTACCAGTGTAAAGACTGCCTTAATCCAGCCCGCCTCCGCAACGCTGAACCCTGGCCGCTGTTGAGCATCACACGAGTTGCACCAGGAGAGCCGTCATGCGCATTACATTGATCACCGCCGCAACTGCCCTGATGCTTGGCGTAGTGCCGGCGGCCGCGCAGGCGCCCGCCAACCCAAGCGGCGATCCCGCCAACAAGCCGCTGATGACCGCGCCCCGTCCGGGCGACCAGCCCACGACAGATCATGTGGCGCCGACTCCGGGTGTTTCCGGCGAGGCTCCCAGCCGTGAACTCACCGGCCAGGGCAATACTGGCGTTCCAGGCATGGTGCCCAACGCCCAGGACGCCCCATCTGATATGACCGGCCAAGGAGAAGCCCAGAGCGACCGCGCCAATCCGCCGCCTTCGGCGTCCTCGCCTCCGGCTCAGCCGGCTCCACGGCAATAGTCCTCGTCGGCTTTCTCGATCGCCGCAACAGGGATTTCGTCGTCATGCTCGACATGGGCGGCCCCAGCGGCGCCCGGCATCCCAGCCCCACTTGGCATCGGCATGATCAGCCGGCGCTTCTTGGGACGGACCGGCGCCTTCCGCGCCACCCCGGCGTAGATCTGCTTACTCGCCTCCACCAGATAGACGCCGGCGAAGGCCTTGAACCAGCGTTCGCCGATCTCCTCCCAAGCGGGCGCCGAGCCCAGCAGGAAGCGCGATCGGACCGGCGGGATGAACAGCGCACGCGCCGACCGCTCCGGGACGAACATGTTCTCCCGCAGCGTGTGCTTCAACTGCGACGGGGAATACGGGCTGCCATGGCCGAACGGCGTGCGGTCGATCCGCGCCCAGATGCCCCGGCGATTCGGCGCCACCACCAGCAGGCGGCCGCCGCCCGCCATGACGCGCCAGATTTCCCGCATCATGGGACGGAGTTGTTCCGTGCATTCCAGCCCATGGACCAGAAGGACCCGATCGACCGACATGTCCGGCAGCGGCAGCTCCGCCTCGTCGGCCAGCGCCGACAGTCCCGGCCCTTCCGAAGGCCAGTACACGACCCCCTGGGAGGCCGGCATCAGGGCTATCGTCCGCTCCGCCTCCTCCCGGAAAGGGCGGAGATAGGGTGCGGCGTAGCCGACTCCGAGAACCACCTGTCCCCGGACGTCGGGCCACAACTCACGAACGCGGCGACGGATCATCCTCCGGGCCACTTGGCCGAGGCTGCTTTCGTAGAACTCGCGCAGATCGATGGCATCGGTATACATTGTGGCAGGAGCCTAACACGAAACAAACGCCGGGGTCATGCCCAGGGCTTTGCCCGACCCACGGCCAGGGGGTAACGTCTTCGTCATGGATATCCAGCTCATCCCCGCGTTCAGCGACAATTATGTCTATCTCTTCAAGGACCCCGCAAGCGAAGCTGTCGGCATAGTCGACCCCGGCGAGGCCGGACCGGTGCTGAAAGCCCTGGAACAGCTAGGTTGGCGTCCGACGCACATCTTCAACACCCATCATCACGCCGACCACATCGGCGGCAATGCGGAGTTGAAGAAGAAGTTCGGCTGCACGATCGTCGGCCCGGCCGCCGACCGCAACCGAATCCCCGACTTGGACGAAACGGTGGGCGAAGGCGACACCTATCGTTTCGGAACGCAGGAAGTCCGCGTCTTCGAGACGCCGGGCCACACCAGCGGCCATATCTCGCTCTGGTTCCCGGAAGCCTCCGCGCTGTTTTCCGGCGATACCCTTTTCGCTCTCGGCTGCGGCCGGCTGTTCGAAGGAACTCCGGCCCAAATGTGGCATTCGCTGCTGAAGCTGCGAGCCCTGCCGACGGACACGCAGGTCTATTGCGGACACGAATACACCCTGTCCAACGCCAAGTTCGCGGTCACCGTCGATCCGAACAACCGGGCGCTCAAGGAACGCGCCGCCGATATCGCCGTCCTGCGCAACTCCGGCAAGCCGACCATTCCGACGACACTCGGGGTCGAACGGGCGACCAACCCGTTCCTGCGCGCCGACGACGCCGATGTCGCCGCCGCCGTTGGCCTCGCCGGGGCCGATCCGGTAGAAGTGTTCGCGGAGATCCGCCGGCGCAAGGATACGTTCTAGCCACGTCTGGCTGGCAAGACTAATAAGCAAACGGAAAGAAGAACCCATGAAGCTGCGGTACAGTGCGACCTCGCCCTATGTGCGGAAGGTCATGATGGTCATCCATGAGCGCGGCCTGTCCGACAAGGTCGAACTGGAAAAGACCGACGCCTGGAGCCCCACAACCGACCTGCCGCAGGACAACCCGCTCGGCAAGGTCCCGGCTCTGGCGCTTCCCGACGGAACTTCCCTGTTCGACAGCCCCGTCATCGTCGAATACCTGGACAGCTTGGAAAGCGGTCCCGGCAACGGCCTCTATCCGGAGGCAGGCCCCGACCGCTGGACGGCGCTTCGCTTCCAGGCCCTGGCCGACGGCATCTGCGATGCCGCCATCCTCCGCCGTCTTGAAGGCAACCGCCCGGAACAGCTCCGCTCGACCGACTGGATGGAAC
>DASQKT010000041.1:0-2180 GCA_035630415.1 Skermanella sp. | reverse complement strand
CGCGGCGCGCACGCCGTCGGCCAGGGTGCGCACGAAGGCCAGTACGTCGTCAACCAGACCGGGTCCAGCCAAGCCGTTCTCGTCCAAATTGGCAGCGATGCGGTTGACGATGGCGGAACCGACCACCGCGGCATCGGCCAGACGCGCCACGGCGGCGGCTGCATCGGGAGTGGTGATGCCGAAGCCGACGGCGACCGGCAGGTCGGTATGACGGCGAAGCCGTTCGACCGCGAAGCTGATGGCGTCCTCGGTCGCGGAGCCGGCCCCGGTGATGCCGGCGACGGAGACGTAGTAGACGAAGCCGCTGGTGTTCTGGAGCACCGTCGGCATGCGCTTGTCGTCGGTCGTCGGCGTCGCCAGCCGGATGAAGTTGACGCCGGCGTTCAGCGCCGGGACGCACAGCTCGACATCCTCTTCCGGCGGCAGATCGACCACGATCAGCCCATCGACCCCGGCGGCCTTGGCGTCGGTCAGGAACCGTTCGACGCCATAGGAATAGATCGGGTTGTAATAGCCCATCAGGATGACCGGCGTCGTGGCATCGGTCGCCCGGAATTCCTGGACGAGCTGGATGGTCCGGCGCAGCGTCATGCCCGACTTTAGCGCCCGCAGGGAAGACGCCTGGATCGACGGGCCGTCGGCCATCGGATCGGTGAACGGCATGCCTAGCTCGATCACGTCGGCGCCGGCAGCCGGCAGGCCCTGGATCAGCTTCAGCGAGGTCGCATAGTCGGGATCGCCGGCGGAGACGAACGTCACCAGACCGCCCCGCCCTTCCTGCTTCAGCGCAGCGAACTTGGCGGCCAGACGACCGCTGTCGGCGGCGCGGGCGGTGCCCGGAGTTTCAAAGTTTTGTTGAGCTGCCGCGGCACTCATATTTTCACTCCAAGGGCTTCCGCCACGGTGAAGATGTCCTTGTCGCCGCGGCCGCACAGGTTCATGACCAGCAGGTGGTCCTTGGGCAGGTTCGGTGCGATCCGGATGACGCCGGCCAGCGCATGCGCCGGCTCCAGCGCGGGGATGATGCCCTCCATCCGGGAGCACATCTGGAAGGCGTCCAGCGCCTCGTTGTCGGTGGCGGAGATGTATTCGACCCGGCCGACATCGTGCAGCCAGGAATGCTCCGGCCCGATGCCGGGATAGTCCAGGCCGGCGGAGATCGAATGGCCTTCGGTGATCTGGCCGTCCTCGTCCTGGAGCAGGTAGGTCCGGTTGCCGTGGAGAACGCCGGGCCGTCCGCCGGTCAGGGACGCCGCGTGGGCGCCGGTCTCAATGCCGTGACCGGCGGCTTCCACCGCGACCATCTTGACCGAGGGCTCATCCAGGAACGGGTAGAACAGGCCGATCGCGTTTGAACCGCCGCCGATGCAGGCGACGAGACTGTCGGGCAGACGCCCTTCCGCCGCGATCATCTGTTCCCGCACTTCCTCCCCGATCACCGACTGGAAGTCGCGGACCATGGCGGGATACGGGTGCGGGCCGGCGGCCGTGCCGATGATGTAGAAGGTGTCCTCGACATTGGTCACCCAGTCGCGCAACGCCTCGTTCATGGCGTCCTTGAGGGTGCGCGAGCCTGACTTGACCGGCTTGACCTCGGCGCCCAGCAGCTTCATGCGGAAGACGTTGGGCTTCTGCCGCTCGATGTCGGTCTCGCCCATGTAGATCGTGCAGGGCAGATCGAACAGCGCGCAGACGGTCGCCGTGGCGACGCCGTGCTGGCCGGCCCCCGTCTCCGCGATGATGCGGCGCTTGCCCATCCGCCGGGCCAGCAGGATCTGGCCGATGCAGTTGTTGATCTTGTGGGCGCCGGTGTGGTTCAGCTCGTCCCGCTTGAAGTAGATCTTGGCGCCGCCGAGCTTCGCCGTCAGCCGTTCCGCGTGATAGAGCGGGCTGGGTCGGCCAACGTAATGCGTCAGGTAGTGGCGCAGTTCGGCCTTGAAGGCGGGATCGATCTTGGCGGCGTTGTACGCCTGCTCGACCTCAAGGATGAGCGGCATCAGCGTCTCGGCGACGAAACGTCCGCCATAGATGCCGAAGTGGCCCTGCTCGTCGGGACCCGAGCGGTAGGTATTGAGCTGCTGCATGATGCTCTGCGGCATATCGCCGGGTGCCCTGTTCGTGGTCGGAGATGTCACTGTGCCAACTCTCGTGCCTTCCGGAAGGGGCCAACATAGCGGCCA
>DASQKT010000040.1:0-2289 GCA_035630415.1 Skermanella sp. | reverse complement strand
GCGCGGGCGTCCTGGCTCGCAATAACCCCCAGTATCAGACGGCCCCAGTATCAGACCGCCCGGCCGGCGTGGTAAAGCGCTGCCCGCGCCATTGCCTGCGGCGCCGGGCAGAACTCTCCGTCGATCTGGAAGCTGTGTATCCATTCCGCCAGATGATCGACGGCGTCCTTCGGCGGTATGCGCATCAAGTGGCTGGCGGTCTCGACGGGATCGACGTGGCAATGCAGGAACAGCGTGCTGACGGTCACCGTGGCGCCCGTCTCCTCGTAGCCCAGTTCGAACTTCAGCAGCCGGCGGGCGCGCTCCTCCACGGTCGGCGAGCATCCTTTCAGTGTGAACAGCAACTCCTTCATCGCGCCGAAACCTCCAGCCGGATTCCGTATTTCCATAATAAAGGATAGATCCCGGCGGCCCAGGACCTATACGGAAACTGCTGGATTGTTCGAAAGTTCGATGGTTACGGCGAAAGGGCCGCGTTCGCGATCGTTCGCAACGATTCGGAGCTTTCGATATCTCGGGCCAGCGGCGCAGCCAATGACAGATTTGCCGTGATCGCGACCACGCTAGACCCGCCCCGGCCGGACCCATCCCGCCGGTCGGGCAGGAAGCCGGCCAGAGTCTCAAGCTCGATTCGCTCCGCCTCGATCTCTATCGCCTGAAGCCGTGCGCGGAGTTTACCCGTCGCCTTATCGGGAGCGGGTGCCGGACCATGCTTCAGCCGCCGCCGGACGGCGCGCAGGGGCTCCACCACCTCGCCATGCCACGCGCCCACCGTTCCCACGGCAGCGGCCATCTCATCGGCTGTCAGCATGACGCCCTGTTCGGCGCCTGCCCAGGCGGCGAACAGCAGGAGCGTCACGTTGCAGCCGTACCGGTCCTGAAGCAGAAGACAGGCGTCGGAGACGCCCGGCTTCTGGTAGACCGTCAGAGCGAATCGCCAAAGCGCCTCGCCCTTGTCCGCGTTTTGGGCGGTCACATCCGGCCCTCAGTCGCCCAAGCAGATGCCAAGGCCGCGCGCCGTCTTGACCAGGGTGCTGTCCAGCTCGACCGCCTGATAACGGGCGATCGCATCCTCGATCGATACGTCGATCACCTGCCGGTTCGACCAGGCCACCATGCGGTCGAACTTTCCCTCTGCGATCAGGTCCACGGCATGGACTCCGAAGGCGGAGGCAATCAGCCGGTCGCGCGGGCTCGGCATGCTGCCGCGCTGGACATGGCCCAGCACGGTTACCCGAGTCTCGGCGCCGGTAGCGCTGGCGATCTGCTCGCCGATATAGTTGCCGATGCCGCCGAACCGCTTCTGACCGTCCAGGTATTCCTTCTGAAGCTCCTTGCCTTCCGACGTCTTGACCGCTTCGGACACGACCACCAGGGCGAAGTTGCGGCCCTGCTGGCGGACCTGATGGATCTTCTCGGCGATGCTGTCGATGCTGAAGGGGATCTCCGGGATCAGGATCACGTCGGCGCCGCCCGCGATCCCGGCCGCCAGTGCTATATGTCCGGCGTCCCGGCCCATCACTTCCAGTACCATGACGCGCGCATGGCTGGCCGCGGTAGGTTGCAGCCGGTCCAGCGCTTCCGTGGCGACGCCGACGGCGGTGTCGTACCCGATGGAGGCTTCCGTCAGGCCGAGGTCGTTGTCGATCGTCTTCGGCACGCCCACGAGGTTCATGCCGCATTGCTGCGCCAGCTTGCGCAGGATCGCGAAGCTGCCGTCGCCGCCGATGCCGATCAGGGCGTCCAGTCCCAGTTCGCGGTAGCCGCCGGCAATCTCCGCACTGCGGTCCTTGACCGTGCCGTCCGACATCGGGAAAGCGAAGGGATTGCCCTTGTTGGTGGTGCCCAGGATCGTGCCGCCCTGCCGCATCATCGTGCTGCCGACCATGTCGAGGCTGAGCACCTCGTAGTGGACGGGCCGCGACAGAAGGCCCATCGTGCCTTCCTTGATGCCGATCACCTGCCAGCCGTATGTTAGCGTGGCGCGATGCACCACTGCCCGGATTACGGCATTGAGGCCGGCGCAATCGCCGCCGCTGGTCAGGATGCCGATGCGTTTTTCACCGCTCATGTCCGCTCGTCTTTCGCTGTGTCCGCCGCCCGGTGGCTTTATGCCAGTGTTACCAAACCACGTCTTTGCCGCAACCATGCATGCAAAGCTCAACCGCGCGACAGAATTCTGTTATAACCCGGCGCACGATGCCGGCCCCGGCTGAACCGAATTTGCGTAAAGTGCGTCCCACCGATGAATGAACAGGAAATTTTGCAGCAGAAGCTGGCGTCGTTGCG
>DASQKT010000039.1:0-7890 GCA_035630415.1 Skermanella sp. | reverse complement strand
CTGCCGGTCATCCTGGGCACCTTGGGCGGCATCGGCCTGCTGATCGGCCCGGTCGGACTGCTGATCGCCAAGCGCAAGCGCGACAGCGTGGTCCAGGACGAGGTGCGGCTCGGCATGGACGTCGCCTTCATCGCCATGCTGTTCTTGACCAGCCTGACCGGCCTGCTCCTGCTTTTCCTACGGGAAACGCCCGCGATGGGCATGCTGCTGGCCGTCCATCTCGGCGTCGTCTTCAGCCTGTTCATCACGATGCCCTACAGCAAGATGGTCCACGGCCTCTACCGCTTCACGGCCCTGGTCCGCTACGCCAAGGAACGCCGGACCCTGGCGGAATCCCACGCGACCACCGGCTAACAACACACGCTGAAACCGTTAGAAAAACAACGATCCTGGGAGGACACCATGTTCAAGATCGACCGCCGCCGCCTCTTCATCGGCGCAACCCTGATGGCCGCCGCTACCCTGCTGCCGTTCAATCCCGCTTCCGCCGAGTTGAAGGGCCTGGAGATCATGGCCCCCGCCGCACCCGGCGGCGGCTGGGACCTGACCGCGCGGGCGGTCCAGGCGGCCCTGAGGGACTCCGGCGCCGCAACCTCGACCCAGGTCGTCAACATCGCCGGAGCCGGCGGCACCATCGGTCTCGCCCAGTTCGTCTCGACCAAGAAGGGCAAGGGCAACGCGCTGATGGTCACCGGCATGATAATGCAGGGGGCGATCCTGACCAACAAATCGCCGATGACGCTGCAATCCGTGACCCCGATCGCGCGTCTCGTCGGCGAGTATGAAATGCTGGCGGTGACCTCCGACTCACCCATCAAGACGCTGGCCGACCTGATCGAGAAGCTGAAGGCCGACCCGCGTTCCGTCTCCTGGGCCGGCGGCTCGGTCGGCGGCACCGACCAGATCCTCGCCGGCCTGATCGGCCAGAAAGTCGGCATCGACCCGAAGCAGATCAACTACATCGCCCATTCCGGCGGCGGCGAGGCGATGCAGTCGCTGCTCGGCGGCCATACGACCGTCGGCGTCAACGGCTACGCCGAACTGGCGCCCCAGGTGGCAGCCGGCAAACTCCGCGCACTCGCCATCTCCTCCGACGAACGCCTCCCCGGCATCGACGTGCCGACGCTGAAGGAGCAAGGCGTCGATATCAGCCTCGCCAACTGGCGCGGCATCGTCGCCGCTCCCGACATCAAGGAATCCGACCGCAAGGCCCTCTCCGCCGCTATCGCCCAGATGGTCGAAAGCCCGGCCTGGAAAAAGACCATCGCGACCCAGGAATGGACCGACATGTACCAGCCCGCCGATGAATTCGGCGCATTCCTGAAGAAGGACAAGGAACAAGTCGAAGGCGTCCTGAAGGACATCGGCCTAGTACAGTAGGTCGTCAGCGCGCCATGGATACTTGACGCTTGGCCCCCTCACTCTAACCCTCTCCCTCAGGGAGAGGGAATCCTTTATGGAACTTTCCATATACTTTCAACATCTGCGAGAATGCCCCATACAGGAGACAGTCCCCTCTCCCTGAGGGAGAGGGCTAGGGTGCGGGGGCCAAGCGTCACGTCGACAATCTCGGCAATTCACCCTTGATGCCCATCCCGCTTTAAGGCCAAACTCCGCCAGCACAACCGTCACGCATCCGGGGAACTACAGGTCACTCATGGGCTCTTTCAGTATCTGGCATTGGATCGTCGTTCTCCTGGTCGTCGTGCTGATCTTCGGCGCGGGCAAACTGCCCAATGTCATGGGCGATGTCGCCAAGGGCATCAAAAGCTTCAAGCGCAACCTGAATGACGAGAACGCCGACGACACCAAGCACGTCACCGACGACGGCCACACCAAAGAGCCCCCGCGCCGCGACCAGACCTGAGCAGCGATGGCCATTGCTGTCGGTGAGAACGGTACGCGATGCGGATCAATCCTCGTCCGAGCCGATTTCAGCATCGAATTCGGTCTTGCAGTTAGGGCAGGTGACTTTCTTGGTTTGCACGCCGTCGCCGTTTATCCGGCCATATAGTGCTTGTAGATAAGCGAGATCGGCCGGAAAAAGCCCCTCGATGACCTTGGGATTGATAATCTCAAGTGTCCCCAGTTGCGTCACCACCCGCGCCATAAGAATGATGACGTGATAACCGGGGTTCGCCTGGACCCGAGGGTCCCTCATCGGCGCAATCTCATCGAATGCGGTGGCTAGACGCATCTTGCCTTTGTGATGGACTGTACCGTCTCCGTCGACATAACCGCGCGGAAGGATGAAGTCGAATTCGTTGGTCATCATCAAGTTTTCTCCAATTCCTCAGGCCGATTCCAGTTTAGGAAAAACCTTTGCGGAATATCAATTAAGGGTAGCATTGAGTCCCAACTGTTACATCGGTACTCTTAAAAAGAGTATAATATTTCGCTCGAATGTTGAACGAGTAAAGCTGCCGCACTTACGAAGCGGGGACGGCGGGCTGAAAAGGCTTGACCAGCCGAGGCAAGATGATTGCCAGCACAGTTCTTACATACTACCATTTCAGTCAGTCACAAGAAACGTCCTGTAAAGAAGACAGGCAGCCCCTGGGGAGAGGGATTCATGAGCATCATCGCTCGCACGTGGCGCGTCGCCGCACTCGGTATCGCACTCGGCACCATCGCCGGCAGCGCTCTCGCCGCCGATTATACGCTCAGCGTCAACACGGCGCTGGCACAGCAGGACCCCCTGTACAAAGGCCTTGAGGAGTTCAAGCAGAGCGTCGAGAAACGCTCCGCCGGCAAGCTCGCCGTCCGTCTCTTCCCCGGCTCGCAGCTCGGCAAGGATGAGGACGTGCTCGAGCAGGCGCGGGCCGGGGCTCCCGTTGCGGTCGTCGTCGATGGAGGCCGTCTCGCCGTCTTCGTAAAGGAGTTCGGCATCCTCGGCGGACCTTACCTTGCGCAGGGCTTCGAGGGAATACGCAAGGTCGTCACCTCGCCGCTGTTCGATAAATGGGCGGAGAAGCTGCGCACCGCGTCCGGCCATCAGGTCCTTTCCTTCAACTGGTGGCAGGGCGAACGCCATGTCCTGACGAACAAGCCGGTTGCGACGCCGGCCGATCTCAACGGCGTCCGCCTCCGCACTCCGGGCGCTCCGGTCTGGATGGAAACGATCCGCGCGATGGGTGCCACCCCGACGCCGATGGGCTGGTCGGAGGTCTATACCGGGCTCCAGCAGAAGGTGATCGACGGGGTCGAGGCACAGGACCCCGCAAGCTTCGGCTCCCGGCTGTACGAAGTCACATCCCACCTGACCAAGACCGGCCACATCAACCTGATTACCGGCATCGTCACCAGCGCCGCCTGGTTCGACAAGCTGCCCGCCGAATACCGCCAGATCCTGCGCGAGGAGTCGCTGAAGGCCGGCGACAGCGCGTCGCGCGCGACCGAGGCGTCGCTTGCCGACTACGAGAAGCAGATGCAGGAGAAAGGCATGACGATCGCCGAGATCGATACCAAGCCGTTCCGCGACGCGACCCAGCCGGTCTACGAAAAGCTCGGCTACACCGAACTCCACAAGGAAGTCGAGAAGCTCCTTCAGAACTGACGCGCCCGTTGCCCCAAAGCGCCGGACCAAGGCGCCAGCTTAAGGCGCCGGCCTAAGGCATCGTCACGTTCAAAGGACCTCCACAATGACATCCTGGATCGTCAAGGCGGAGGGGCTGCTGGCATCGCTCCTCCTCGCCATCATCGTGCTGCTCGTCTTCGCCGCCGGCATCATGCGCTGGTTCGGTCATCCCCTGGTCTGGTCGGTGGACCTGGCGCAGCTTCTGTTCGTCTGGGTCAGTTTCATCGGCGCGGATCTCGCGCTGAGGAAACGTGCCCATATCGGCATCGATTATCTGGTCAAGCGCCTGCCTGGGCAGTTCCGGGCGGCGCTCGATCTGGCGCTGGGCGCCGTGGTGCTGGGATTTCTGCTCACCATGGCGGTCATGGGCTACCGTCTCACGATGCTCAACCTGGAACGGCAGTTCGGCGACAGCGGGATCAGCTACGGCTTCGTGACGGCGGCGGTGCCGATCGGGTGCCTGCTGCTCGCGATCACGCTGGCCGGCCAGATGCTGCGCACCGCCGCCACCCTGCGCAGCCGGCCCCAGCCCGTCTTCGCCCCCGCCTCGACGTCCGTTCACGCCGAAGAGCTCGTGCCATGACACTGCTTGCCGTCACCTTCTTTCTCCTGATGTCGCTCGGCGTTCCGATCGCCTTCGCGATCGGGATCGCGGGCTTTTCGTTCTTCGCCACCAACGAGATCATGCCGCTGTCGATCGGCGTGCAGCAGGTCGCCACCGCTTCGCAGAGCTTCCCACTGCTGGCGGTGCCGTTCTTCGTGCTGGCCGGCCACATGATGAACCGGACCGGCATCACCAGCCGGCTGATCGCCTGTTCCAGCGTCCTGGTGTCGTGGATGTCGGGGGGACTGGCCCAGGTCTGCATCGTGCTGTCCACGCTGATGGGCGGAGTGTCCGGATCAGCCGTGGCCGATGCCGCGATGGAGGCGCGCATCCTCGGACCCAGCCTGATCGCGCGCGGCTACTCCCGTGGCTTCACCTCCGCCACCATCGCCGTCGGCTCCCTGATCACCGCGACAATCCCGCCCAGCCTTGGACTGATCCTTTACGGCTTCGTCGGCAACGTGTCGGTCGGCCGCCTCTTCCTGGCCGGTGTGATCCCCGGCTTGCTGATGATGGCCGGGCTGATGCTGACGGTGTGGCTGATCGCGCGGCGGCGTGGATACAGGGCCGAGATGACGGAACGGCCGACCATGCGCGCCGTTTGGCGGGCGGTGGCGGACGCCAAATGGGCGCTGCTCTTTCCGCTGGCGCTGCTGCTTGCAATTCGCGGCGGCCTGTTCACGCCGTCGGAAGTCGGGGCTTTCGCAGTCATCTATGCCGCCGTCGTCGGTTTCCTGCTGCACAAGGAACTGACTTGGGCCAGCGTCATGGAGGCGCTGTTCGAAGCGGTCGTCGATACCGGATTGATCATGCTGATCATCCTGTTCTCCGGCATGGTCGGCTACGCCATCATCTTCGAGCAGGCGCCGCAGAGCATCGCCGAGGCCATGACCGGCCTGACCCGCGAGCCGATCCTCGTGGTGGCGCTGATTCTGATCTTCCTCTTCATTGCCGGACTGTTCATCGAAAGCACGGTGCTGGTCCTGCTGCTGACGCCGATCTTCCTGCCCATCGTGACGCCGCTGGGCGTGGACCCCGTGCATTTCGGCATCCTGATGATGACCATCGTCACCCTTGG
Organism: Skermanella sp.; assembly: GCA_035630415.1. Classification (GTDB taxonomy): domain Bacteria; phylum Pseudomonadota; class Alphaproteobacteria; order Azospirillales; family Azospirillaceae; genus Skermanella. The sequence continues at coordinate 2,631 of DASQKT010000039.1, read as the reverse complement.
GTCGATGACGCCGCCGGTCGGCGTCGCGATGTATACCGTATGCAGTCTGCTGGACTGTCCGGTGGAGGAATACGTCGTGGAATCGGTGCCCTTCGTCTTCACGATCCTGGTGCTGGTCGCCATTCTCACCCTATGGCCGGGCCTCGTCCTGTTCCTGCCGAATGCGCTGATGTGAGAACCGGCATTGCCCCGGTCTCTAGGGCAGTTCAAGCCGCCAGCAGCATCTCGATCAGCCGGTGAACCTTCAAAGCCTCGCGCCCATCGGCGCGGGGCTTTCGCCCCTGATCCAGCGCGTCGAGGAAGTCCGCCAGCACCGCCCGGTGATGGTTGTGCGAGAACGCCATCGGATCGGCGCCTCCTCCCAGCGTCCCGCCATCGTCGCCAATCCGGATCGCCTCGCCGCCGACCGGAAAGGCCTCCAGCCGGTCGCCGCTCAGCACCGCCGACCCTTTGGTTCCGGCGATCTCGATCCGCTCCGGATACCCTGGATAGGCCGCCGTCGTGGCGTTCACCGTCGCCATCAGCCCGCTTGGCCAGCGCAGGGCGGCGCAGACCACGTCCTCGGTATCGATCCGGCGCAGCGGCGTCGTTCCCGAAAAACCCGCAACCTCCGACGGCAACCCCAGTAGGCTGACGAACAGGTCCAGCGTATGAATCGCCTGGGTCAGCAGCACGCCGCCGCCGTCGCGCGCTTTCATGCCACGTCCGGGCTGATTGTAATACGCGTCGTCCCGCCACCAGCGAACCGATACCGCAGCCGTCAGCGGCTCCCCCAGGACTCCAGCATCCAGCAGCGCCTTCAATTCCTCCGCCGCTCGACGGAACCGATGCTGGAACACCACGCCAAGCGTCAGCCCGGCCCGCTCCATGATCTCGACTACCTCAGCAGCACCGGCAGGCGTTTCCGCAAGCGGCTTCTCCAGCAGGACATGCTTACCGGCCTCAGCCGCCCGCTTCACCAGTCCGACATGACTGTCCGGCGGCGCCAGCACGATCAGCGCGGAAATAGCGGGATCGTCGAACAGGGCGTCCGCCGTCTCCACCACCGGCAAGCCATAGCGCGCGGTGAACGCGACCCGCCGCTCCGGCGTCGGGCTGAACGCTCCCGCCACCTCGACCCGGTCCGACAGGTCGAGCAGGCTCTGGATATGGGGCGGCGACGCCATCCCCAGTCCGATCACGCCGACGCGGCGCTTGTTCATGCCAGGAAGTCTTCGCGCATCGGCGCGAAGGTATCCAGCAGGACACCGGCTTCGACCGCGACCGCGCTGTGCAGCGCATCGGCCGGCACCAGGAAGCCGTCGCCGGTTCGCAGCCGTTCCGTCCGACCGCTGATCGTGATGTCGAAGACGCCGCTCTCCACCATGCTGCACTGGATATGCGGGTGGCGGTGCTCCGTCCCGACCGCACCGGCCTGGAACTCGATCCGCGCCATCATGACGGCGCCGTTGTAGCCCAGCAGCTTGCGGCGGATGCCGCTGCCCAAATCCTGCCAGTCGGAATTCCGGTCCAGGATGAAGACGTCGCTCTGTCTTTCCATCATAAGCATCCTTCCAAAGGAAATCAGCGCGCGAGCCAGCCGCCATCGACCGGCAGCGTCACGCCATGCACATAGTCCGAAGCCTGCGACGCCAGGAACACCGCCGCCCCGCCTAGGTCCTCGGGCTTGCCCCAGCGTCCCGCCGGGATGCGGCCCATGATCTCCGTGCTGCGCTTCTCGTCTTCCCGCAGCGCCTTGGTATTGGCGGTGGCGAAGTAGCCGGGCGCTATCGCATTGACGTTGATCCCACGCCCGGCCCATTCGCAGGCCAGCAGCCGGGTCAGCCCGGCAAGCCCGCTCTTGGACGCGGTATAAGACGGAATCCGGATGCCGCCTTGGAAGGACATCATCGACGCGATGTTGATGATCTTGCCGGAATGCCCCTCCGCCAGCACATGCCGGGCGAAAGCCTGCGACAGGAAGAACACAGACTTCAGGTTAAGGTCCATCACCGCGTCCCAGTCCTCCTCCGTGAAGTCGATGCTGTCGGCCCGGCGGATCGTCCCGGCGTTGTTGACCAGGATATCGGCCCGGCCGCTCCAGGCGGTCGCCTCCTCCATGATGCGCGGAATGTCCGCCAGCGTGGCAAGCTCGGCCTTGATCGCCAGGAACGGCGCACCCGTTTCCGCCACCAGTGCGGCCGTCTCGTCCATCGACGAGCGCCCCACGGCGGCGACACCGGCCCCGGCGCGGCCCAGCGCCACTGCGATGCCCTGACCGATGCCGCTGTTGGCGCCGGTCACGATGGCCGTCAGGCCGTGAAGGTCGAAGCTCTTGTCCATCTGCCGTCCCCTCAGCGCAGCTCGTCCATGCCGACCATGTCCATGTCGGTGAAGTCCTGGTTGTCGCCGGCCATGGCCCAGATAAAGGTGTAGTTGCTGGTTCCGACCCCGCTGTGGATCGACCACGGCGGCGAGATCAGCGCCTGCTCGTTGGAAACGACCAGATGACGCGTCTGGCTCGGCTCGCCCATGAAGTGGAACACCCGCGCCGTCTCGGCCAGATCGAAGTAGAAATAGACCTCGCAGCGCCGGTCATGCACGTGGCACGGCATCGTGTTCCACATGTTGTTCGGCTTCAGCACCGTCATG
>DASQKT010000038.1:0-12165 GCA_035630415.1 Skermanella sp. | reverse complement strand
CAGCGCCTCACGCTATGCGATGCGCTGATCTACCGATCTTCTGACCGTAATACCCTTCCCGCCTCAGTCCGCAGCCGGTCGAATGACTGGCTGCGGTTTGAAGCGGCATAAGCAGAAATACAGACAGCGGCCCGGTTACCGTTCCCGCTGCTCCAGCCGCCGGCTCTCTTCCTCTTCCAGCAGGGCCTTGCGCGACAGCTTCCCGATCATCGTCTTGGGCAACTCGTCCCTGATCTCCAACTGCTTGGGGATCTCGATCGGCGACAGCTTGTCCCTCAGGAACTCCGCCAGATCCTCCCGCGTCAGGTGGTGCCCCTCGGTCAGCGTGACATAGGCCTTCACGGTCTGGCCGCGATAGGGATCGGGTACGCCCGCGACCACGCATTCCGACACGGCGGGGTGCAGGTAGATCGCTTCCTCGACATTGCGCGGATAGACGTTGTAGCCGCCGCACAGGATCATGTCCTTGATGCGGTCCACGATGAAGGTATAGCCGTCCTCGTCCATGTAGCCGACGTCGCCGGTGTGGAGCCGCCCGTCGGCCATCGCCTCGGCCGATTCCGCCGGGCGCTTCCAGTATCCATTCATCACCTGGGGGCCTCGGATGCAGACCTCCCCCTTCTCCCCCTGCGCCACCAGTTTCGACCGGTCGTCCAGGCAGACGATCTCGATCACCGTGCCCGGCAGCGGAATGCCGATGGAGCCGGGCTTGTTGACGCCGTACATGGGGTTGGCGGTGGCGACCGGCGAGCTTTCCGACAAACCGTAACCTTCCACCAGCTTGCAGCCGGTCTTGCTTTCGAAGGCATGCTTGACCTCGACCGGCAGCGGCGCTCCGCCCGACAGGCAGAAGCGGATCGACGACAGGTCGTACGATCCGATGTCCTTGTGGTTGACGATGGCGGTGTAGATCGTCGGAACGGCGGGAAACAGCGTCGGCTTCTTCGACTGGATCAGCTTGATCACCTGCTCCAGGTCGAACCGGGGCACCAGCACCATTTCGGCGCCCATGGCGAGCGGCAGGTTCATCACGCCGGTCATGGCGAAGACGTGGAACAGCGGCAGCACGCCCAGCATCCGTTCCTGGCCCGGCCGCGCATCCGAGCACCACATCCGCGACTGGATGGCGTTGGCGTAGATGTTGGCATGGGTCAGCATGGCGCCCTTGGGAACGCCGGTCGTCCCGCCGGTATATTGCAGCACCGCCACGTCCTGGAGCGGATCGACGGTCACCGGTTCCGGCTTGCCCGAGTTGCCGATCAGCCGAGCGAAGGGTACGTGCCGGTGGTCCGACGGGATCTTCGCGATGTCCTTGCGCTTGAAGATCGGGAACAGCCAGTTCTTCGGGAACGGCAGGATGTCCGCCATCTTCGCCACGACGATCTGCTTCAGCCGCGTCTCCTGAAGCATCTTGGCGATCTTGCCGTACAGCAGGGCCAGATCGAGCGTGACCATGATGTCGGTCTCGCTGTCCTCGATCTGTTTCGCGACCTCCCGCTCCGCATAGAGCGGGTTGAAGTTCACGACGATGCCGCCGGCCTTCAGGATGCCGTAGTAGCAGATGACGAAATAGGGCGTGTTGGGCAGGAACAGGCCGACCTTGCTGCCCTTCCCCACCCCCAGCGCCTGGAAGCCGCGCGCCGCCTTGTCCACCAGCGCACCGACCTGTGCATAGGTATAGCGCTTGTCCATGAAGTCGATGCAAGGACGGTCGCCGTATTGGGCCACCGCATCGTCCATCAGGCGATAAAGCGGGGCCACGGGTATATCCGCGTGCCAGTCGACCTCAGGGGGATACGAGCTTTCCCAAGGGTATCGCGCGGGCGTCAGTGCCGGATCGGACATTCATCAGTCTCCCTGCTTCCCATCGCCGCCACGGCATTGTCACCCCTGCCGCTTGCCAGCCTCCCAGAACATTCTCACGCTACTTGCCGTTTACGTAAAGGTCAAGAATTGTGCGGATAGCGCGTTTTTTCGCCGAATTCCGCCAAAATTAAACCGACCTGTCTGTTTAAAGAATAAGCACCCTTACTGAAAGAGTAGGTTGAACAAAAAATTACACTGGAGACTCAAATTTTTCTGTGCATAAAATCATGGCGGGGGAAGGCACGGGGCGAAAACCGGCGCTACCCTCGAAGGTGTTAACCGCGCGCGGCGCTGTTCGAAGGTTCTGCACACTTGTCTCGCTTCAGTCAGCACAATGCCTCGTCGTTCGACGATGGCGCCCAGGCTCGGGCCCTGGTGAAATGGTTCAATGTAACCAAGGGCTTTGGTTTCGTCGCTCCGGTTGACGGCTCTCCGGACGCATTCCTCCACATTTCGGTGCTGAACAGAGCAGGCCTACAGGAACTGGTCGACGGCACCGAGATCGTATGCAACATCAGCCAGGGTCCCAAGGGACCCCAGGTGACCCGCATCGTCGAAGTGGTCGGCGGCGCGCCTGCACCCCGGCAGCCCAGCGCCGACCGTTATGGCGACCGTGGCGGCGACCGCTACGGCGATCGTGACAGCTATGGCGGGGGTGGTGGCTACGGCGGCGACCGCTACAGCGACCGTGGCGGCGGCGGTGGTTATGGCGGCGGCTACGGCGGCGGCGACCGCTACGGCAGCAGCAGCAACGACCGTTATGGCGACAGCGACTACGGCTCTCCCGCACCCAGCGGTCCGGAAGTCGAGATGTCCGGCACCGTGAAGTGGTTCAAGCCGGATAAAGGCTTCGGCTTCGTCACCGCCGACGACGCCAGCAAGGACGTCTTCGTCCACAAGAGCGTCCTGCGCCGCTGCGGCCTGCTCCAACTCGAAGCCGGCCAGCGCGTCCAGATGCGCGTCCAGGACGCCTCGAAGGGCCGCGAAGCGACCTGGATTCTGCCGCTCGATAACTGATCGGCGGAGTAGGAGCGTCGAAGGTAGGTTATTTTTCTACCATCAAAAGCTCTGATTGACCCGGTAGGTCGGTCTAAAGCGAAGCGGCAGCCGACAAGCAGGAGCGTCTATGTCGGCTGCCGCTTCGCTTTAGACCGACCTACGATATAAATGCCTTACGGACTAGCATTGTCCGTCTTTAATGTCACTCCACCGTTTCCGCCGGCTTCGTCTTCTGATGCGGGAAGCCGGTCAGCGGCCCCATGACGTGGCGGTCGCGCTCGATGGTCACGTCGCTCTGCATGTACAGCGCCACCAGTTCCGCCAGCGAGCGTAGCGCGTGGACATGCGTCCGCTCGTACCCGTGGGAGCTGTCGACCCCGAAGCAGACCAGCGCCGTGCGGATGTCGTTGCCGGCCTCGATGGCGGCGGCGCTGTCGCAGCGGTAGTAGCGGAAGATGTCGCGCTGGTGCCGGATATCATAGTCGGTGCACAGGTCCAGCAGCTTGTGCGTCAGGTGATAGTCGAACGGCCCTGTGCTGTCGGCCATCGCGACCGTAACCCCCGACTCCCGGCTGTTCTGCCCCGGCGCCGGAGTCGCGTTGTCGATCGACACCATCTCCGCCACGTCGCCATGCAGCACCGAAGACGCTCCCGACCCGACCTCTTCCGAGATCGTCAGCAGCAGGTGGCAATCGACCGGCAGGGTCACGCCGGCGTCCAGCACGGCCTTGGCCGCGCCGAACAGCACGGCGACTCCGGCCTTGTCGTCCAGATGGCGCGAGTTGATGAAGCCATCGGGCTGGAACTCCGGCACCGGATCGATCGCGACGAAGTCGCCGACATTGAAGCCATGGCGGATCAGATCAGCCGTGTTCGAACACACCGCATCGACCCGGACTTCCAGATTGGTCCAGGCGACCGGCTGGGTGTCGATCTCCTCGTTGAAGGTGTGCCCGGATGCCTTCAGCGGCAGGATGGTGCCGCGATACGACCCGTGGTCGGTGAAGATCGTGCAGCGAGCACCTTCGGCGAAGCGCGCCGACCACGTGCCGATCGCGACCAGTTCCAGCCGTCCGTTGGGCTTCAGCCCCTTCACCTGGGCGCCCAAGGTATCGACATGGGCGACGATGGCGCGGTCCGGGCTGTTCAGCCGGCCCTTGATGTCGGCGCGAATGGCACCCCGCCGGGTCAGTTCGAACGGGATGCCCAGCCGCTTCAGCTCACGGCCGCAGAAATGGACGATCTCGTCCGTGTAGCCGGTCGGGCTTGGGATCTTAAGCAGCTTTTCCAGCAGATCCAGCACGTAGTCCATGTCGATTGCCGGGCGGGCGGGGGCGACGAACCCCTCTTCAGCGGCGGCACGTTTCTCCGAAGTTGAACCTTGCATGATAGGACTTCTCGTTTTCGTTGCCTCTATCCATTGGACAGAAGTTTGGTATTGGGGAACAGCAGGTCAACGAAACGTTCGGCAGTGGGCTGAGGTTCATGGTTGGCGAGGCCGGGCCGCTCATTTGCCTCGATGATGACATAGTCCGGCTTGGTCACCGACGGCACCAGGAAGTCGAATCCCACCAGCGGGATGTCCAGCGCCTTGGCCCCGGCGATGGCAGCATCGACCAAAGTCCGGTGCAGCCGGTCGGTCACGTCATGGATGGTCCCGCCGGTATGCAGGTTGGCGGTCTTGCGGACCGGCAGCACCGTTCCCTCCGGCAGCACGTCGTCCATGGCATAGCCGTTGGCCGCGACGCAGCGCTCGGTTTCGGCATCCATCGGGATCTTGCTCTCGCCGCCGGTCGCCGCCGACCGCCGCCGGCTCTGCGCCTCGATCAGCGCCGAAACCGTGTGCTCGCCAGTCCCGGTCACCTCGGCCGGGCGGCGGATCGCAGCGGCCACCACGCGGTAGTCGATCACGATGATCCGCAAATCGTCGCCCTGGAAGAACTGCTCCAGCAGCACCGTTTCGGCATGGTTGCGCGCCTCGGCTACCGCCCTGGCGACCTCTTCCTCGGTCGTGACATCGACCGTGATGCCCTTGCCCTGCTCGCCCCTGGCCGGCTTGACCACGATGGAGCCATGTTCCTTCAGGAAATCGTTGTTCTCCTCCGCCGTGCCGGCGACCTTCTGCGCCGGCACCTTCAGCCCGGCCTTCAGCATTAGCCGCCGGGTGACCGCCTTGTCGTCGCATCGGCTCATCGCGACGGCCGTGGTCAACTCGCTCAGGCTCTCGCGGCACACCACGGAACGCCCGCCGAAGCTCAGCGTGAAATAGCCGCCCTCGGCATCGACCACCTCGACGCCGATGCCACGCCGCCGGGCCTCGTTGATGATGATCATGGCGTAGGGGTTGAGCGTCTCGTCGGGCGGCGGCCCGACATAGAGCTTTTCATTGATCGAGTTCTTCGTCTTCAAGGCGAACACCGGCACCCGTTGAAAACCCAGTTTCTCATACAGCGCTATCGCGTTGACGTTGTCGTGCATCACGGACAGGTCCATGAAGCTGCGCCCGCGCGCCTGGAAATGTTCCGCCAGCGTCCGCACCAAATTCTCCCCGATACCGGGGAACGACGCCTGCGGATCGACCGCCAGACACCACAGCGACGACCCGTTCTCCGGGTCCTCGAAAGCCCGCGCGTGATCGACGCCGGTGACCGACCCGATCACGTTGTTGGTCGCAGAATCGACCGCTACGAAATAGGTCAGCACCCGGCTGTTGCGCTGGTCGTGGAAGAAGTGCGGCGGCACCTGGACCATGTTGCGGCCGGCATAGATGCGGTTGACCGCCTCCGCGTCCTCGACGGTGCGCAGCCGCCGCACCGTGAAGCCGCGCGGACGCCGCCTGCCGGTGCGGTAGTTGGCCAGCCACAGCCTGTAGGTATGGGAAGGGTCGAGGAACAGTTCCTGCGGCGCCAGCGACAGCGCCACGTGGGGATCGCGCAGGTACAGCGCGATATCGCGCCGCCCCTGCGTCTCGTCCCGCAGCGCCTTCGCCAGTTCCGGCAGGTCAGGGAAGGTATGGGCGAACAGCAGCCGCCCCCAGCCGCAATCGACCGTGACGTTCTCCGCCATTCCCTCCTGATCGGGATGCTTCTGGTCCTTTGCGTACCAGTTGCGCAGCGACGGCGCGTTGCGGCGCTCCAGACGGTGCCGGGTGCGGGGGTTCAGGGGCTGAGTCATGATCAGATGCCGTGTGTTTGGAGCCAGTATTCCAAAAGTGCCACCTGCCACAGCTTGGAGCCGCGCAGCGGAGTGATGTGGGTTTCCGGCTCGGCCAGCAGCTTGTCGACGTAAGCCCGCTGGAAAAGCCCGCGCTCGCGCGCCTTGGGCTGATTCAACACGTCACGGACAAGGTCCAGATAGGGACCCTTGAGGTATTTCAGCGCCGGCATCGGGAAGTAACCCTTGGGCCGGTCGATCACTTCCGACGGCACGACGCGGCGGCCGGCTTCCTTCAGCACATATTTGCCGCCGTCCGCGATCTTCAGTTCCGGCGGCACCCGTGCCGCCACTTCGACCAGATCGTGGTCCAGGAACGGCACGCGGCCTTCCAGGCCCCAGGCCATCGTCATGTTATCGACCCGCTTGACGGGATCGTCCACCAGCATGACGTTGGTATCCAGCCGCAGCGCCTTGTCGATCGGCCGGTCGGCGCCGGGTTGCGCGAAGTGACGCTCGACGAACTTCCTGCTGTAGTCCTCGCCCAGCATGCGCGGGTCGAGCACCTGCGCCATCTCCGCCTGATCGCGGTCGAAGAAGACGCGGGCATAGTCGGAGACCGGGTCGCGGCTCTCCATCATCGGCGGATACCAGTGATAGCCGCCGAAGATTTCGTCGGCACCCTGCCCGCTCTGGACGACCTTGACGTGCTTGGAAACCTCCTGCGACAGCAGGTAGAAGCCAATCGCGTCATGGCTGACCATCGGCTCGGCCATCGCCCGCACGCAGTTCTCAAGCTCCGGCAGCGTCCGGCTGCTATCGACGAACAGCTTGTGGTGATCGGTCTCGAACCGCTTGGCGATGATGTCGGAATACTGGAACTCGTCGCCGACCTCGTTGCCGACCGTCTCGAACCCGATCGAGAAGGTCTTCAGCCCGTGCTGGCCGGCTTCCGCCAGCAGGGCCACGATGATCGAGCTGTCCAGGCCGCCCGACAGCAGCACGCCGACCGGCACGTCCGACACCAGCCGCCGCTCGACAGCCTTGCGCAGCGTCATCAGGACGAGGTCCTGCCAGTCCGACTCGGACAGGCGCTCGTCGCCCTGCTGCGGTCCAAAATTGACGGTCCAGTAGATCTCCTCGCGCTTCGTGCCATCGGCTTCGATGGTCAGCAGCGTGGCGGGTGGCAGCTTTCGGACATCCTTCAGGATCGTCATCGGCGCCGGGACGACGGCGTGGAAGCTCATATAGTGGTGCAGCGCTTCCGGATCGATGTCGGTATCGATCCCACCGCCCGCCAGCAGGGCCGGCAGGGTGGAGGCGAACCGGATCATGCCGGGCGTTTCCGCCAGATAGAGCGGCTTGATACCAAGGCGGTCGCGGCCCAGGACGACTTTGCCGCTGTCGCGCTCCCAGATCGCGAAGGCGAACATGCCGTAGAGCTTATCGACGAATCGCGCACCCCAGGCGTGATAGGCCTTCAGCATCACCTCGGTATCGCCGTGGGAGAAGAACCTGTAGCCCTGCCCTTCCAGTTCGGAACGCAGTTCCGGATAGTTGTAGATGCAGCCGTTGAACACGATCGTCAGGCCCAGCGCCGGATCGACCATGGGCTGCTGGGCGGCATCGGACAGGTCGATGATCTTCAGGCGGCGATGGCCGAACGCCACGCGGCTCTGGGCGAAAACGCCGGCGCTGTCGGGACCACGGGGCGCCAGAACCTCGGCCATGGCTCCGACGGCCCGGCTGCTGGCGGGATTTCGATCGAGCCTGATTTCACCGCAGATGCCACACATGGGTTTTCCGATCTCCTTGGCCGAGTAGTCCCGCGGCCGAATAATGCTGCCATCCCCGATCAGGGGCCGCGCCAGACTGTGGCGCAATCGCAACGGGTCTGAGGAAGTGTTGCCCACGGGGACAACACGAAGGTGCCGGTCGCGTGTTCCAGCGCCCGACTGGGACATAAACGCATTGATGCCAAATAGGTTTCGATGGGCGCCGCACCTGCATGTGTCCATCACAGTACAATAAAATACGCTGAAGTCGATATACCCACATAAACATCCAAGTCCTCATAAGGACGAGGCGCACTGCTTTATTATTATCCAACCATATTTATTGATGCATAAAATATTAGCACTATGCACGTTTGAAGCCGCTTTGGACCCGCCGAAACGGTTTCATTCGGAATAGCGATACTCAACATGCCGAAATATAAACGTTCTTGTAGCTGATTATAGGCCATTTGGACTAATACCACCCCCTGGCAGGGATATGACCTTTGTGATAAACACCTGCTCCTGAGAGAAACAAGCCTGTTTCGAAAAAATTCAAAGAGCAATGGAGTGTCGCAAATGTCTCGTTCCTGGCGTGTCGCCTGTGCCGTTTCCGCCCTGACCGCAGCCCTCTTCGCAGCGGGCACTCCGGCTACTGCCAGCGCCGAGGAAATCGCCTTCAAGCCGAAGGCAGCCGGTGACATCAACATCCGCCTGCGCGGCATCGGCGTCATCCCGACCGAGCGTGGCGACATCAAGACCGCTGGTGGTACCGACACTACCCTGAACACCAGCATCGGCAATGCCTACGTTCCGGAAGTCGACGTCTCCTACTTCCTGACGCCGAACATCGCGCTCGAGCTGATCGCCGCCACCACCAAGCACGACGTCGATGCCTCCAACGGTCTCGACATGGGCAGTGTATGGCTGCTGCCGCCGACCCTGACCGTGCAGTACCACTTCGCCCCAACCTCGCGCTTCAGCCCCTATGTCGGCGCCGGCCTGAACTACACCATCTTCTACAACGAGAAGAAGGGTGCCCTGCGCTCGATCAGCTACGACGACAACATCGGCTACGCTCTCCAGGCCGGTATCGACTATGCCATCGCCGGCGCATGGTCGCTCAACCTGGACGTCAAGAAGCTGTGGCTGAACACCGACGTCAAGGCCAACCTGGGCGGCACCGCCCTGAAGGCCGACGTGGACATCAACCCCTGGATCTTCGGCGTTGGCGTCGGCTATCGCTTCTAGTTCCTGATCCGGCCTCGAAACCGGATGAAGAAAACGCGGCGGACCCCGGTCCGCCGCGTTTTCATTTTTCGGGATCGTTCGGCGATGTCTCCGCTTCCTCGCGCTTCCGCGCCTCGTAGCGCTCCCGCAACTCGTCGATCACCGTCCCCGACCACAGCTTGACGCCACTCATATAGGCGGCGCGGCCGATCATGTGGGACGCCACCGGGACCGTCAGCAGCAGGAACAGGATCGCCGCGACCACCCTGGCGACGATCTCGCCGCTGCCATACAGCACGGCCACGGCCAGCAGGATCATTCCCGCGCCAAGCGTCCCCGCCTTGCTCGACGCATGCATGCGGATCAGGACATCCGGCAGCCGGTAGACCCCAAGGGCGCTGATCAGCGACAGCAGCCCGCCTGCCAGCAGCAGCAATGCCGCCAGCGACTCCAGAAGAAGCCCGATCATCGGTTCCGTTCCCTCGTCTCGGCCAGACCGGGATTATCCGTTTTCGTCAGATAGCGGTCGCGCCGTTCCAGGAAACGCGCATAGGCCACCGTCCCCAGGAAGGCCACCAACGCCAGCGCGATGGCGGCGTCCAGAAAGACCGGCTTGTCCTCCCGGATCGCGAACAGGGCGATGACGCCGACCGCCAGCAATGTCAGCAGGTCCAAGGCCACGATCCGGTCGGGCAGCGACGGCCCCTGGACCAGACGGGCGAGCGCCATCACCATCGACACCAGCAACAGGACGAAGGTGATCTCGATCGACCAAGCGAGAAAGGGGGAAAGGTCCGATCTCATCGCATCAACTCCAGCAGCCGGCGCTCGAGGCCGTTTGTGATACCTGCCCGAACGCTCTCCGGATCGTCGATGAACATGGCGTGGATATAAAGCGCCTTGCGGTCGGGCGAGACATCGAGCGTCACCGACCCCGGCGTCAGCGTGATCAGGTTGGCCAGCAGCGTGATCTCCAGGTCGGTTTCCGCCCGGATCGGCACCTTGACGACGCCCGGCCGGGAATGGATCGGCGGCGTCAGGACATCGTAAGCGACCCGGAGACTCGACACGATCATCTCCTTCAGGAAGTAGAAGAAGAAGCCGATGATCCGCCACAGCCTGATGAAGTACCGGGTGTCGCCGAACATCGGCCTCGCGACCCAGAGCACTGCGTAGCCGACGCAGAACCCCGCCGCCAGCCCGCCGAGGCTGAAAATCCCCGTGACCGCCTGCCAGATGATGGCAAGCGCCAGATTGAGCATGAACAGCATCATGGCCGTGCTCCCAGAACCGCGTCGATGTAGCCGGCCGGGTTCAGCAACTCACCCGACGCCCGCGTCGCCAGATCGAGGAACGGCTGGGTCCACAGCCCGATAGCGACCGTCAGCGCCGCGAACACGACGATCGGACCGACCAGCAGCACCCGCTCCCCCACGGTCAGGTCGCCGATGCTCAAGCTCCTGTCGTCGCCGTCGGGATGAGGCTTCCAGAACGCCTCGCCCCAGATCTTGGTCATGGAGAACATCGTCAGCAGTCCGACCAGGATCGCGACGGCGGCGATGGCCCACGACTCGATCTCAAGGCTGGCCCGGATCAGGACGAACTTCGCCCAGAAGCCCGACAGCGGCGGAATGCCGGCAAGGCTGAGCGCCGGGATCAGGAACAGCACCGCCAGCAGCGGCGACGACTTGTAGAGGCCGCCGATCTTCTTCAGGTCCATCGACCCGGTCAGCCGCTTCGCCACTCCGGCCACCAGGAACAGGTTGGTCTTCACGATGATGTGGTGGACCAGATAGAACACCGCCCCGATCAGGCCCAGCGGCGTATAGAGCGCCAGCCCCATGATCATGTAACCGATCTGGCTGATGATGTGGAACGACAGGATGCGCCGGATCTCGTTCTGCGCCGCCGCCCCAAGCACGCCGGTCAGCATGGTCAGGCCGGCCACCACCAGCAGGGCATCATGGGTGTAGCCGACATCATCCGTGAAGATCAGGGTGAATGTCCGCACCAGCGCATAGACGCCGACCTTGGTCAGCAGCCCGGCGAAGATCGCGGAAACCGCCACCGCCGGCGTGTGATAGGAGGCCGGCAGCCAGAAGAACAGCGGGAACACGGCCGACTTGATGCCGAACGCGATCATGAACATCACGGCCACGGTCGTCATCATGCCGCGCTGCTCGACCTGCGGCACCCGCACCGCCAGATCGGCCATGTTCAGGGTGCCGGTCATGCCATAGAGGACGGCGACGGCGATCAGGAACATGACGGTGGAGACCAGGTTGATCGCCGCGTACTTGATCGCGCCGTCGAGCTGCACCTTCTCCGACCCCAGCGCCAGCAACGCGAAGGAGGCGATCAGCATCACCTCGAACCAGACATAAAGGTTGAACAGGTCGCCGGTGATGAACGACCCGGTAACGCCGGTCAGCAGCACGTGGTAGAGCGGGTGGAAGCCGTTCCGTTCCCGGTTATCGTCGACGTCGCGCAGGCTGTAGAGCCCGACTCCGAAGCCCATGATACCGGTGATCAGCACCATGACGGCGCTCAGATGGTCGGCCACCAGCGTGATGCCGAACGGGGCGGGCCACTGGCCCATCTGCGCCGCCAGGATGCCGCCCTGCCAGACCTGCGCCATCAGCAGCAGCCCCGCGACCAGATGCATGCCGGCGCCCGTGGCGCTGACGATCCGCTGAAGGTCGCGCCGGGTGGACAGCAGGATGCACAGCACGGCCGTCGTCATCGGGACCGCGATAGGAGCGACCAGATACCAGCTCGACATGGAAGATCCGTTCAAGATTCGGGACCCCCGACATTCTCGACTCGCCTGGACGCGTCGCGCACATGCATACGATCGGGTTCCTCCGGCTCGGGGATGTCCTGATCGGGATGCGGCGGCTCTGCCAGACGCATGCGGTCGCTGTCCACTGTCCCCAACTCCTGATATCCGCGATAGACCAGCACCAGCGCGAAGGCGAGCAGGCCGAAGCTGATGACGATGGCGGTCAGGATCAGCGCCTGGGGCAGCGGGTTGGAATAGGGCGTCGCCAGCATGGTTTCACCCCGCCCGATCAGCGGCGGCAGCCCTTCGCTCATGCCGCCGGCCGCGAAGATCACGAAGTTGGCGGCATTGCTCAGCAGG
>DASQKT010000037.1:0-4237 GCA_035630415.1 Skermanella sp. | reverse complement strand
TGGGCCGATGCCGCCGGTCTGGCGCTGTTCTGCGTCACGGGTGCCGAGAAGGCGCTGGAGGTCACCGGTTCGCTGCCGGTTTCCGTCATCATGGGCGTCATGACGGCGACTTTCGGCGGCGTCATCCGCGACGTGCTGTGCGCGGAGGTGCCGCTTGTGCTGCGGAAGGAGATCTACGCGACGGCCGCCGCCGCCGGAGCGCTGGCGGATATCGGCCTGATCCTGTCCGGAGCGCCGCCGGTATGGGCACAGGCGGCCGGTTTCGGGATCGCCTTCGCAATTCGCGCCGTCGGTATCGCCTTCGGCGTCTCGCTGCCGGTTTACAAGTCGCGGCCGGGACGCGAATATTGAAGTATGTCACGGTCGCACCGCCGGCCCCACCGCCCTCGAATACTCAATCCCGCATTCCGGAGCAGACATCATGAGCGACCAGAAGACGACCCTGAAGGTCGTCAGCTTTTCGGGCAGCCTGCGCAAGGGGTCCATCAATACCGCCGCACTCCGCGCGCTGAAGGCGCTGGCACCAGCCGACCTCGCCATCGACATCTTCGACCTGTCGGAAATCCCCCTCTACAACGACGATCTGCGCACCGGCCCCGGCTATCCGCCCAGCGTCCAGTCCTTCCGCGAAGCCCTCAAGACCGCCGACGGCGTGCTGATCGCGACGCCGGAATACAACTACTCGGTCCCCGGCGTGCTGAAGAACGCTATCGACTGGGCATCGCGTCCGCCCGAGCAGCCGTTCGACGGCAAGCCGATCGGCATCCTGGGCGCCAGTCCAGGCGCACTGGGGTCGTCCCGCGCGCAGTACCATCTGCGCCAGTGCTTCATCTATCTCAACGGACAGGTGATGAACCGTCCGGAAGTCATGATCGGTCAGGCGAACTCCAAGTTCGACGCCGAAGGCAACCTGACGGACCAGGGGACCGCCGATTTCCTCAAGGGCTTTCTGGCCGCGTTCGCCGATCATATACGCTACCACCAACGTGCTAGGTCTGGTTCTTAGACCCTTGGAGGGTTGATTTGCCCGTAGGGATGGTTAAGCATCGAAGCACAAGGGAAGAAATGTCCGTGTTGGGAGGGATTTAATAATGGACGTACGTGCTGCCGTAGCCTTCGAGGCCGGCAAACCACTCAGCATCGAGACAGTACAGTTGGAAGGCCCGAAATTCGGCGAAGTGCTGGTCGAAATCAAGGCTACCGGCGTCTGTCATACCGACGCCTTCACCCTGTCGGGCGCCGACAGCGAAGGTAAGTTTCCCTGTATCCTCGGTCACGAGGGCGCCGGCATCGTGGTCGATGTCGGGCCGGGCGTCACCAGCCTGAAGAAGGGCGATCACGTCATTCCGCTCTACACGCCGGAATGCCGCAACTGCGAATACTGCCTGAGCCAGCGCACCAACCTGTGTCAGGCGATCCGCGAGACCCAGGGCCGGGGCGTCATGCCCGACGGCACCAGCCGCTTCTCGTTCAACGGCAAGCCGATCTACCACTACATGGGCTGCTCGACCTTCGCCAACTTCACGGTGCTGCCGGAAATCGCCCTTGCGAAAATCCGTGAGGACGCTCCGTTCGACAAGGTCTGCTACATCGGCTGCGGCGTCACCACCGGCCTCGGCGCCGTGATCTGGACGGCAGGCGTCCATCCCGGCGCCAACGTCGTCGTGTTCGGCCTGGGCGGCATCGGCCTGAACGTGATCCAGGGCGCCCGCATGGTCGGCGCCAACATGATCGTCGGCGTCGATCTGAACAACGGCCGCAAGGAGATGGCCGAGAAGTTCGGCATGACGCACTTCGTCAACCCGAAGGAAATCGGCGGCGACATCGTTCCGCATCTGGTCGAACTGACCAAGGGCGGCGCCGATTACACCTTCGAATGCATCGGCAACATCAACACGATGCGTCAGGCGCTGGAATGCTGCCACAAGGGCTGGGGCATCTCGACCATCATCGGCGTGGCGCCGTCGGGTGCGGAGATTTCGACCCGTCCGTTCCAGCTCGTCACGGGCCGGGTATGGAAGGGCAGCGCCTTCGGCGGCGCCCGTGGCCGGACGGACGTTCCGAAGATCGTCGATTGGTACATGGACGGCAAGATCAACATCGACGATCTGATCACCCATGTCGTGCCGCTCGACCAGATCAACGACACCTTCGACCTGATGCACGAAGGCAAGTCGATCCGCTCGGTCGTCACTTTCTAAGTGATCGCGCGCTCCCA
Source organism: Skermanella sp. (assembly GCA_035630415.1). GTDB lineage: Bacteria > Pseudomonadota > Alphaproteobacteria > Azospirillales > Azospirillaceae > Skermanella. The sequence goes on along the minus strand of DASQKT010000037.1, from coordinate 2,019 downwards.
AGCGACGCGCAAAAGAAAAGCGCCGGCGGCGGGTCATCCCGCCGCCGGCGCTTTTTTATCCGGCAGGTCTTTTAACTCTCAGGCGCGGCCGGGACGCCCCCTTGGTGGAAAGCGGCTCGATGTGGACCGCATCTCGCCACGGGCTCCCGAACCGTCATTGTCGTCATCGGGACGGTTCGCCTGACGCTCGCGCTTGTTTTCGGCTTCGGCGCTGGCGATGGTCGATTCCATCTCCCTGATCCGCTCCTTGAGCGGGGCGATAACCGAACCATCGGGCTTGCGGGCCATGAACTGCTCAAGGTCGTGCTTCAGCCGGGCCAACTGGCTTTTCAGCAACGGCACGTTGGGCTTGGCGTTAGGATTGGGCTTGGCGCCGCCAACTCGGTAGGCTTGCTCCTCGTACTTACTCACGGCATCCCTCCTGTTTCACCCCGACAATACACGTGTACCGTCCGGCGTACCATCCCGTACGAAAGAGACATAGGCACGCAGCCTGCCTGGATGGATGCACGAATACCGCAGGATGCTTTGGTGGATCGGATCGGCGGCTTCGAAATAATACTTAATCGAAGTATGGGAGCCACGGTCATGACCCAGCCCGAATCGGATGCCCTGATCCCCCTGGCCGACACCCGGCGAATCGTCGCCGGGCGGCGTCCATGGCTTCAGGTCCAGGATGGCGTCAGGACTGCTGGATCGCCGAGAGCACCCAGCCGCCGCCGGCGGGACGCTGGAAGGTCCAGATCTCGACGCCTTCCGACGGCTTGGTGCGGTCGCCGTCGACCACCTGATCGTCCGCCTTGTTGACCGTGTAGTCCACCAGACCGTAACGCATCGCGACGGTGGCGTAATCAACCGCCCCTTCGCGCCACGACTCGGCCAAGTCGCCCTGGAGCAGTTTCACGTCCTCGATCCGGTTGACAACGCCACGGGCGGCGTTGTCGTCCAGTTCCTGCGCGAAGTAGCCAGCCATCTCCGGCGTCGTCAGGGACCGGATCGCCGCCTTGTCCTCGCGCCCATAGGCGTTCTGGATTTCGCGCAGCAGCTTCTCGAACGCCTCGTAGTCGGCGGGACCGATCCCGACGCCGTCGACGCCCTTCGGCGTCTTCGCAGTGCGCGGAGCGGCACCGGCTCCACCATAACCGCCGCCCGTCTGGCCATAGCCGGCGGGACCCTGCTCCCGGTTGAGCGGGCCGCCGTTAAGCGGGCCACGGTTCATCGGACCGCCGGCGCCCGCCATGGCGGGCTGGTTGCGGCGCTGGAAGAAGCGCACCGCCAGCCAGATCAATCCGCCGATCAGGGCGATCTGGATCAGGAAGCCGAGGATCGAGGCGATGCCGCCCAGACCGCCGAAGAACCCGCCGCCCAGAAGCATGCCGATCAGGCCAGCGCCCAGAAGGCCCCCCGCCAACCCGCCGAAGAAGCCGCGCCGCGCGGGAGCCGGCTGCTGCATGCCGGCACCCGGCGTCGCCGGACGCGCCGCCGACGGCTGCTCGGTGGTGGAGCGCTGCATCGGGGCTGCGGTGCCAGGGGCAGTGTTGGTCGTGGCGGGAGCGTCGTAGGTTCTGCTGCCACGGCTGCCCATGCTGCTGCCTTTACCGGCGCGCGCATCGACCGCGGTCGTGGCGGCGATGGACAGGAGTGCTGCGAGAACGACGACCGTCCGGCTGCGCCGGGATTTATTGTTCTGGGTCATGACCTGTTTCTGTGGTGCCTGCCAGGATGGTTCTCGCCCTATATAGGGTCGCTTGCGCATTTTTTCAGCGATTATGGCAAGCACGCCCTCATCTATTCCATATCGTGGGGCAGACGCATGCGCCGTTGTTCATCCAGGGCCTGCAACGACTGAGCCTTCTGGCGCGTCAGATCGGCCTGCCATTCGAAGTAGCTGGCGGCGGGGTCGCCGATTTCTCCATAGCCGCGTGCCGGCCTAACACGCTCCATGAAAGGATCGCTCGTCGTTACAAGAGGGGCCAGACCGGGACCGAGCAGGCTGCGGTCGTCCGGCAGGGTGGTGAG
>DASQKT010000036.1:0-6530 GCA_035630415.1 Skermanella sp. | reverse complement strand
CCTGCCACTGCGCCTGACCCACGTTCGCTACGCCGTGGGCGGAACCACGCTGATTCCAGGGCTCACCCTGACGTTCGGCGGGCACGGGATCACAGCCATTCTGGGGCCGAACGGCGCCGGCAAGAGCCTCACGCTCCGACTGTGTCACGGTCTGATACGGCCGACGGCCGGCGCGGTGGAGTGGCTCGGGCCGGGCGCTGCGACGATGCGCCGCCGTCACGCCATGGTCTTTCAGCGCCCGGTCATGCTGCGCCGCTCGGCGCGCGGCAACCTCATTCATGCGCTGGCGCTGGCCGGGCATGGCTATCGCTCCCGCCGCACCGCCGCCCATGCGGCGCTTGACCGATTCGGTCTGGCCGCCCTTGCCGACAGACCCGCGCGAGTCCTGTCTGGCGGCGAGCAGCAGAGGCTGGCACTGGCCCGCGCGTGGTCGCTGCGACCCGAAGTGCTGTTCCTGGATGAGCCGACCGCAAACCTGGACCCGACCGCCACAAGGGCCGTCGAGTCGATGATCGGTGAGTTCGTTCGCGACGGCATCCGGATCGTCATGACGACCCACGACCTCGGCCAAGCCCGGCGGATGGCCGACGAAGTCGTTTTCCTGAATCGCGGGACGCTGATCGAGCAGACGCCCGCCGCAACTTTCTTCGACCAACCGCGGACCACAGAAGCCGCGGCCTTTCTAAGAGGAGATCTCCTGTGCTGACAAAGTTGAACCGCCGCGTGTTCGGCGTCCTGGTCGCCGTCGGCCTGTCCATGGCCGCAGGGCTTCCTGCCGTCGCTCAGGACAAGTTCATCACGGTCGCATCGACCACCTCGACCGAGCAGTCCGGCCTGTTCGACTATCTTCTCCCCATTTTCAAGGCAAAGACCGGACTGGACGTCCATGTGGTGGCCCAGGGCACCGGGCAGGCGATCGAAACCGGCCGGCGCGGCGACGCCGACGTGCTGTTCGTCCACGACACCAAGTCGGAAGAGAAGTTCGTCGCCGATGGCTTCGCCAAGAAGCGCTACGACGTCATGTACAACGACTTCGTCATCGTCGGACCGGCGGCCGACCCCGCAGGCGTGAAAGGCCTGAAGGATGCCGAAACCGCTCTGAAGAAGATCGCCGAAGCCAAAGCACCCTTCGCGTCACGGGGCGACGACAGCGGCACCCATAAAGCGGAACAGCGCCTCTGGCAGATGGCAGGCGTCGATGTCGCCTCGGCCTCCGCCGGCTGGTACCGTTCGACCGGCTCCGGCATGGGACCGACGCTCAATACCAGCGCCGCGATGGATGCCTACGCGCTGACCGACCGGGGAACCTGGCTCAACTTCCGCAACCGGGGCAACCTGACCATCCTGGTCGAAGGCGACAAGCGGCTGTTCAACCAGTATGGCGTCATGGCCGTGAACCCCGAGAAGCACCCCCACGTGAAGCTCGAAGACGGCGCGCTTTTCGTCAACTGGCTGCTCTCGAAGGAAGGACAGGATGCCATCGCCGGCTATAAGATCAACGGTGAGCAGCTTTTCTTCCCCAACGCAGACAAGGCCGGGTCCTGACAGGGCCACGGATAGCCCGATGTCCGACCTGATGAACACCCAGGAAGTAGCCGTCTACCTCCGGATCAAGGAGCGCAAGATCTACGATCTGGTGCGTCAGGGGGGAATCCCCTGTACGCGAGTCGGCGGCAAATGGCTGTTCCCCAAAGACAGGATCGACCAGTGGCTGGAACGCGCGGGACCGGCCATGCCCGAGCGGCGCGTCGCACCTGCCACTAGCGCACCAAGGGTCATGGCGGGAAGCCACGACCCTTTCCTTGAATGGTGCGTCGCCTCGTCGGGCTGCGGTCTGGCGATGCTCAGCGGCGGCAGCCTCGACGGTCTGGAACGGCTCGCCGCCGGACAGGCCGCCGCCTGCGGCGTTCATATCCTGGACGCCGAGACGGGTACGTACAACGTGCCGGCGATCGAGCGTACGCTGTCCGGACACGATGTCGTTGCGATCGAATGGGCATGGCGGGAGCAAGGACTGGTGGTCGCCCCCGGCAATCCGCACGGGATCACGTCCCTCGAAACCCTGGCAGCTAAAGGCTTATCGGTTGCGATCCGCCCGCCTGGATCGGGCGCACGGGTACTGATGGATCACCTGTTGGAGAAAGCGGGCATCGGCTTCCGTGAGCTTTCAGTGACGGAACCGCCGCTACGCAGCGAATTGGAAGTGGGCTTGGCGGTCCTTGACGGTCGGGCCGAGGCCGGCCTTGCCGTGCGGGCCGTCGCCCGGCAGCTTCGTCTGGATTTCGTCCCTCTGCACCGGGAGCGATACGATCTGGTCGTCAGGCGTCGGGATTATTTCGAACCCGAAATGCAGGCACTCCTGGCGTTCTCCCGCTCGGCCGATGCTCAGGGGAAAGCCTGCGACTTGCAGGGTTACGATCTCTCATCCGCTGGCCGCGTCTGGTACAACGCGCCCTGAGATCGTCCGCTCCAAAAACCATAAAAGGTGATCTTAAAACGAAACGGCGCCGCGAACGATGTCGGGCGCCGTTTCGTTTTAAGATCACCTTCTGGGAAGGTGGCTCCCGGTGCTGGACTCGAACCAGCGACACGCGGATTAACAGTCCACTGCTCTACCAACTGAGCTAACCGGGATCAACGAGGCGGTTTTTAGCAGCCGAGTTTGGCCTTCGCAAGAGGAAATTTCACGGAAAAATGAGAAGCCTCGTTCACCGGATTCCAGCCGCCCTGCGGATCGCCTGGATGTCCTGGTCGAGCTGCTGGAGAAAGCGCGAGCGGTCCTGTTTGCCAAGTGGAGCCGGTCCGCCGGTAATGAGGCCGGATTCCCGCAGATGCTGGCTCAACTCCCGTCCGGCCAACGCCTGCCCGATCGTGGCGTCGGTAAAGGGCTTGCCGGTACTGCCGATCACGCGTGCGCCGTTCTTCAGGCATCGGGAGGCCAGCGGAATATCGGCAGTGATCACGATGTCCCCGGCGCCGGCATTGTCGGCGATCCAGTCGTCCGCCTCGTCGAATCGCGTGCCGACGACGACCAGCCTGATGCGATCGTGGAGCGGTATCCGGAACGGGCTGTTGGCAACCAGCGTCACGCTGAGACCGTAGCGGTCGGCAACCCGGTAGACCTCATCCTTCACCGGACAGGCGTCGGCATCGACATAGACATGCAGCACTTAAGGAGCCCTCGTTTTCCAATACTTAACCGGACTCGTTTTATCACAGACTGGAACTGGATCGACGGGAAGACCGATGGACTGGCGGCGAACGGCGGCAATGGCGGCGATTGTGGGTCTGGCCCTGACGGTCCCGGCGTTGCCGGCATATGCCACTCCGGCCGAAGCGCGGTCGGTGGCCGTCGCGTCCAACTGCAAGCCCGGCAAGATCGAGCCCCTGCGGCAGACCGTCGGAAACAGCCCGGAGACCGTCTTCAAGGTGATGTGTACGGGGGGCAAATCCAAGGACGTCTTCGTCCTGGTCCAGTGCCGGGTGCATCAATGCGTCCTGCTGCGATAAGGGGCAAAACAGCCATGCGCCGTGACAGGATGAGCCGGATGACGCGCGTTGTCGCGATGATGCTCCTTGGCGGCTGCGCGCTGGTCGAGGGGCCGGGTACCGTGGCGACCGCAGGGGTTTCCACCGTTCTGCTGATCAACACCGGCAAGACCATCACCGACCATGTGCTGTCCTACGCGATCGACGAGGATTGCAGCATGGTCAACTATGAGAAGACCAAGCAGTATTGCCATGAGTGGCCGGAAGTGACGGTGCGCGTGGAGCCGGAGCTATACTGCTATAAAACGCTCGCCCAGGTCGAGTGTCACGCCCGCCCGGAACCCTACGGCAACAAGGAAACGCTGGTCGGTATCCGCCCGGCTTGGCCCGCTCCTCCGCCTGCACCAAAGTAGCCGCACCGAAGTAGCGCTGGCCCGCCGTCTTCAGTCCTTGTGCTTGCGCGCATAGAACGCTGCCAGAGCCCGCATCGTCTGCTGGTGCTTGGCCCCCGCCTTCGTCGGCGGGACGGGGTTGGTCGTGCCAAGCTTCATCGGCGACGCCGGCCTGGGAGCCGGCGCCGCAGGACTGGGCCGTGGCGGCAATGCCCCCTGCCCCATCAGCGAAAGCGCTTTTTCCAGGGCTTCCGGCGACAACTCGCGCGGCGGCCCCGGCTTCGGCATGGGAACCTTGGTGACCGGTGTCCGGATTGGTGCGGGCGCCTGAACCGCAGTGATACCTTTTTCCGCTGCGGGCTTGGTCACCCGCTCGATGGTCCCGGTGACGATGCCTTTCAAGTAAGGCTCCACCAGACCGCGAAGCAGCCGATCGTCCGCCTGCGCCCAGCCCATAAGGATGTCCTGGGCACGGGCTCGGCTGCCTTGGGAAGCGACAAGCGCCTCCTTGATCTTCGAGGATGTATAGCTGTCAGACATTGGCGGCCACCGGGACGAAACTGCGGCTACAGTGTTTCGCCTCGAGGTTAATAAACCGTCAGCGGGCTCTCTATTGGTCAGAGATGCTCATCAATAAGGCTAAGCACCCTCGCCAAAGGCACCGAATTAGGACTACAATCGAAATCATGATAGTCGAGATCTACTCGGACCTGATTTGTCCCTGGTGCTATATCGGCAAGCACCGGTTGGAACGTGCCCTGACGGAGCGCAGACGGCTGCCTCTGGAGCGTCGCTGGCAGCCCTATGAACTGAACCCGGACATGGCGGTGGGCGGCATCGATCGCTTCGCTTATCTGTCGACCAAGTTCGGCGGTGCCGAGCGGGCGCGGCAGGTATACAGCGTGATCGAAGAAACGGCCGAACGCGACGGCCTGCCCATGCGCCTCGACCGGATCAAGCGCACGCCCAATACTCTGGCCGCTCACCGCCTCGTCCGCTTCGCCAGCCGCCTTCAGCTCGCCGACCGGATGACGGACCTGCTGTTCGCAGCCTATTTCGTCGAATGCCTGGACATCGGCGACCGCGAGGTGCTGCTTGCCAAAGCGGCGGAAGCGGGCATCGATCCGGACCTCGCACGTGACCACTTGGCCGGAAACGCCGACGTGGCGGCGATCCGGGCGACGGAGTCGGTCGCCCGTCAGATCGGCATCCAGGCGGTGCCCTGCTTCATCTTCAACCGACGCTATGCGCTGGCCGGGGCGCAGGAGCCTTCCGCCTTCCTGCCGCTGCTCGATCTGGCGGCAGAGGAAGTCACTCCCCTGCCCCAGCGGGTCATGCGACCAGCTTAGCCAGATCCTGCATCAGCCGGTTGACGCCTTTCACCCGCGTCGCCGTGTCGTCCCAGGTGCGGGTATAGACCAGCTTATGGTCGGGCCGCAGCTTCATCGTGCCGACCTGCTTGCCGATGAACATGATCAGCTGGTCGGGCCGGGCGAACGAATTGTTGTGGAACGACAGCACGGCGCCCTTCGGCCCGGCATCGACGCGCTCCACCCCGGCGGTTCGGCAAAGCTGCTTGATCGTCATGACGTCCAGCAGGTTCTCCACCTCGTCCGGCAAGGGACCGAAGCGGTCGATCAGTTCGGCTGCGAAACTATCGATTTCCTGCCGGTCCACCAGTTCCGAAATGCGGCGGTAAAGCCCCAACCGAACGTTCAGGTCGGCAATGTAAGCCTCCGGTATCAGCACCGGCATGCCGAGGTTGATCGACGGCGTCCACTGGTCTTCCGCCTCCGACAGCGTTCCGGCGCCGCTCCGAGCAGTCGCTACCGCTTCCTCCAGCATGTGCTGGTAAAGCTCGACGCCGACTTCCTTGATGTGGCCGGACTGCTCCTCACCTAGCAGGTTGCCGGCGCCCCGGATGTCCATGTCGTGGCTGGCAAGCTGGAAACCGGCGCCTAAGCTGTCCAACGTCTCGATCACATGGAGGCGCTGGGTCGCGGTGGCCGACAGCACCGTCTTCGGCGCATAGGTCAGGTAAGCGTATCCCCGGACCTTCGACCGGCCGATCCGGCCACGCAACTGGTAGAGCTGCGCCAGTCCGAACAGGTCGGAGCGGTGGATGATCATGGTATTGGCGTTGGGAACGTCCAGCCCTGACTCGACGATGTTGGTCGCCAGCAGCACGTTGAATTGGCCGTCGTCGAAGGCGGTCATGACTTCCTCCAACTGGGTCGCGGCCATCTGGCCGTGCGCCATCACGACCTTGACCTCTGGCACCAGTTCCTGAAGCCGTTCATAAACGCGCGGCAAATCCTCAAGGCGCGGACAGACGTAATAGGTCTGGCCGCCGCGATAATGCTCGCGCAGGATCGCCTCCCGGATCACCACCGGATCGTAGGGCAGCACGAATGTCCGCACCGCCAGCCGGTCCACCGGCGGGGTCGCGATCAGGCTCAGTTCACGCACTCCGGCCAGAGCCATCTGAAGCGTGCGCGGAATCGGCGTCGCGGTCAGGGTCAGCACGTGGACATCGGCGCGAAGCTGCTTCAGGCGCTCCTTCTGCTTGACGCCGAAATGCTGCTCCTCGTCCACGATCACCATGCCGAGGTTCTTGAACTGCACCGTCTTGGACAGCAGCGCATGGGT
>DASQKT010000035.1:0-3070 GCA_035630415.1 Skermanella sp. | reverse complement strand
GTTGGACGGGTTCGAGATCCGGCTCAATCCGGTCATCGGCCTCGTCACCTTTCCCGGCGACGGCACCGACCCGGAAATACTGCTGCGCAATGCCAATGCCGCCCTATGGAGCGCCAGGGAAGGCGACGGGCCTCGCCGACGTTACTACACCCCGGATCTCGACACCGCCGTCAACACCCGGATCGCGATGAGGTCCGGCTTGTCGCGGGCACTCGAGCGCGGAGAATTCTCGCTGGTCTACCAGCCCAAGGTCGATTTAAAGACCTGGACCGTCTGCGGTTGCGAAGCACTGCTGCGCTGGAGGAGCCCGGATCTCGGCAATGTCTCGCCAGCCGACTTCGTTCCGGAACTTGAAGAAACGGGGCTGATCAATACCGTCGGCGAGTGGGTGCTTGAAACGGCCTGCCGCGAGCGTAGGATGTTGATCGATCGCGGACACGCCAAAGTCCGCATGGCAGTCAACCTGTCGGTCAGGCAGATCCGTCCCGCCTTCATGCCGGCGCTGATCGCCATTCTGAAACGAACCGGACTGGAACCGCACGACATCGAATTGGAGATCACCGAAAGCGTGCTCATGAAGGACAGTGACGAAATCGTCCTTCTGTTGCAGCAATTGTCCGATCTCGGTGTCCATCTGGCACTGGACGACTTCGGTACCGGCTATTCGTCGCTGGCGTATATCAAGATGATGCCGCTCGACACGATCAAGATCGACCGTTCGTTGATTACCGACATCGCCACAGGCGCCGACGATGCGGAGATCGTGCGCGCGGTCATCGATATGTGCCATTCCATGTCGCGGAGAATCGTGGCGGAAGGCGTGGAGACGGAGCAGCAATTGGCGCATCTGCGCCGGCTGGGCTGTGACGAGATCCAGGGCTACCTGTTCAGCCGGCCGATTCCCGGCCCTGAGCTGCTGAAGCTGTTGGCCGGCCTCGGATCCGTGTCATGAACATCGATGAAGCTCCAGCCGTGACGCGCCCTGTTGGAAACGATCGTATACGGGTTCTCTGCGTCGACGACCATGTGGTCATCAGTATGGCCATGCGCGCCACGATCGACGCATCTTCCGACATGCGTTGCGTCGGCTGCATAGAGCGGGCGGACATGCTGGTGGAAACCGTCGCCGAACTCCAGCCCGACGCCGTTCTGCTCGACCTCCATATGCCGGGCAGGGAGCCGATGGCGGCGATGCGCGACCTAATCCACGAACATCCCGGCGTCGCCATCATCGTGTTCAGCGGTTCCGACGACAACGAGACGCGCCGCACTGCCCTGATGGCCGGCGCTTGGTGCTATCTGCTCAAGGGCGGCAGCGGTCAGAAGATACTGGACGCCATCCGCGCGGCGGTGGCTCAGAAAAGGTGATCCTCCCGGCGGGAAGAGCCTCGGCATTCGACCGCAAACCCGGCGGTCAAAGCCCGAACGGCCAAGTCTCCGCCATATCGTGCCGTTCGACGCCGGCCAGCGGAGTCACCGCCGTGGTTTCCGCGAACCAGACCCAAAGGTCGAACTGATCGGGTAGATTGGCGTGGAAGTAGTGGCTCTGCCGCTCGGTTTCCGGCCGATAGATCACGCCGATGGCGCGCTCCAGCCGCTGGCGCTTCAGGTCGGTGACCAGCGCTCCATCGCGGTCGGTAGTCAGATCGATCAGGAAGTTCGGAATTTCCGTCTCGGCGCATAAGCGCTCGTAGCTGCCGGCAAGCGACGGGCGGACTTGCTTGATCTCCACCGGACCATCCCATTCCGATGCCGCCGCAACGGTACCCCGGTCGGTGCCGAAGCCCACAAGCGCCGCTTGCGAACCGAACGCCTCGCGGCAGAGCTGGCCGATGTTCAATTCGCCATACCGGCCCATCTCGGTCGCCGATGCGTTGCCGATATGCGAATTGTGCGCCCAGACCACCGCCTTGGCCTGTGGTCCACGCGCTTCAAGGATCGCCTGTAGCGCTTCGAACATGTGCCGGTCGCGCAAGTTCCAGCTATTCGCCGATCCGTAATACAGCGTCCGGTAATACTCCTCCGCCGCCGCGATCAGGCGGGCATTCTGCTGAACGTCCAGCCACTCCGCGCCATCCCGCTTCGAGTACGAAAGCCGGTTCTTCAGCAAGTCCTGAAGCATCCCGACCACGGCCTTCTCGCACGCCTTGAAGCCTGCTCCAAGCGCCGCCTCGCCATAGGCCGTCGGATCGCGTTGCCACGGCGACAGGCAGCCATAGCGCTCGCGAGCCAGTCGCGCCGTCTCAGGGTCCACCCGGTCAAGGTAGTTCAGGACAGCCGCGATGGATGACCGTAGATTGTAGAGATCCAGCCCATAGAAGCCGACCCTGTCCCGCGCATCGGGGATCCCTTCGTTATGCCGCCTGAGTTCCCCAACGAAGCCCTCGACCTCCTCGTTCCGCCACATCCAGGTCGGGAAGCGGGAGAAGGCCGGTTCGTCCATCCCGTCCTGCGGCCGGTGGCGGATAAAGCGATCGACATGCGCGGCGTCCGGCCAGTCGGCCTCGATCGCGACGATGTTGAAACCATGCTCACGGATCAGCCGCTTCGTGATTTGCGCCCGTGCCCGGTAGAACTCCGACGTGCCGTGGCTCGCCTCGCCCAGCAGCACGATCCGCCGGTCGGCGATCCGGTCGAACATTTCGCCGAAGCGGGGATCGTCCAGGCTGGGCAGCGGTTCGGCCGCCTCCCGGATCAACTCCACCGTACCGGCAGGTCGGACTTCCTCCGTCTTCCATCCATGAACCCCGATCAGTGGCACGAAGGCGACGGAGCCAAGATCCTCGTCCTCGAAACTGTCCTCGCCCGTTCGCTGCCGGACCATCAGCCTTTGGCGCCGCTCTTCCTCTCCCACGGGGATCACCAGCCGCCCGCCGATCGTCAACTGCCGCGACAGCGTATCGGGGATTTCCGGACCTCCCGCCGTCACGATCACGGCGTCGAACGGTGCCTCTTCCTGCCAGCCCAGCGTGCCGTCGCCGCTCTTCAGGCCGATCTGCCTGTAGCCCAGCCGCCGCAATCTTTCGGCAGCCGCACGCACGAGTGCGGCGTGCCGGTCGATCGTGAAGAC
>DASQKT010000034.1:0-14713 GCA_035630415.1 Skermanella sp. | reverse complement strand
GCCTGGATGTTATGAAGCGGTAGAGATAGTCGAAGCGCTCGTCGTCGCCGGAGTAGAAGACGACGCGTCCGTCCTTGTTGACGATGCTGGTGGCGCCTTCGTGCTTGAAGCGGCCAAGTGCGGTCCGCTTGACCGGTACGGAGGTAGCATCGTAGGGGTCGTATTCGGTCATCCAGCCGAAGCGGTTCGGCTCGTTCGGCTCCTTGGCGAGGTCGAAGCGGTCCACGCTCTCGCGCCACCAATAGCGCGACTTGGCGGAGATGCCGTAGCGCTTGTAGTTGGCGGCTTCCGGCAAGGATGCGGGATCGCCGCCGCCGAAGTAGCCGTTGAAGTTCTCTTCCGAGATCATGATCGTGCCCCAGGGCGTCTTGCCACCGGCGCAGTTGTTGAGCACGCCGAAGACCTTGGTGCCGGTCGGGTCGGCGTTGGTCTTCATGCGGTCGTGACCCGCCGCCGGGCCTGAGATCCGGCAGGCCGTGTTCATGGAGATGCGGCGAGCGTAGGGGCTGTTCTCTACGACGCGCCAGACGCCCTGCTCCTTCTTCACCTCGATGATGGTATGGCCGTGGGCGGCCAGTTCTACCTGGGTTTCCTCCGGCGTGGTGCCGCGCTCGGACGGTTCCGTCTTGCCGGTTTCCGGCGGTCCGTACCAGTTGGCGAACATCAGCTCCGGGCTGGTGTATTCGTGATTGATGCCGAGCAGGCCGTGGTCGGAGCTGTTGGAGCCGAGCGGCAGCGGCTGGTAGCCGATGTAGTCGCAGTTGTAGCCGAACTGCTTTTCCTGCGCAGCACCGGTCTGGTGCAGCGGGTCGAAGGGCGGCGCTCCTTCCACCACCTTGTCGCCCCAGCGGATCAGGATATCGGCGTCATAGCCGGGGGCGACCTGATGACGTTCCCCGATTTCATGGGGCGCCTGCGTGAAGGTCAGGGTCGAAGGCCCTTTGGCGGCATCGTCCGCCGCTGCGGCGCCGACCATCTTCGGTAAGGCCCCTGAAGCAGCTACCGCCGCTGTGGATGCCATCAGGCCCTTCAGCAGGCCGCGACGGCTGGGACAGGTCTGGGTGATTTCGATCAGCGGCACATTGGCCGAGTTATTGGAACCGATGTCGTCACGGTCCTGGACCGCGATCGGCTCATAGCGTTCATCGAGACTGGTCATGCCTCGTTCTCTCCCGGATTTGCTTTTTTGGGCGGCGGACCCGCTGGGCTGGCCCGTCGCCTGGAGGAGTGTAACAAAACCGTCATGAAGACGACCAGCGTGGAGGTACAGGCGGTTGCCTAAAAAGGGGGATGGAGGAAGTCAGCGATCGGGTCCACCAAAAAAGAACGAGCGAAATAGTGCATGAAGATATCGAGTCAAGTCCTGATGACAATACAAAACTAGATCATTGAGCGATGTATAGATACGGATCATCAAATTATGCTAACTAAGGGAGTTTCAAGAACGCTCTAAAGTTCTGAACATAATACTTAATATAGGTCGTTTAGATCCGGAAGATGGTAGCTCTCATGTCTTCGGAATTTTGATCTGCGCCCGCCGTCGAGTCATCAGATGCGGAAGATCAGCCTTCTCTGAGAAATAAACAGAGATTTAGGATGATGCTAACGCAGATTTTAAATTCAAGCAGTGGAGAAGTGCGTGAATAGGTTCGAAAAGGACTGTGAGCGGGCGCGTCTTAATCGTATGGATATTATAGACGCCAAATTAAGCCGTCGCGATATGTTCAAGTTCGGATTGCTGACTGCGGGCGGCATGCTGGTCGCGAAGAGCGGATTGAGCATCCGGGCGGCGGGCGCCGCAGCGCCGGTCAGTCCGCCGACCAGGGCCTGGGCCGAGCCGCTTCCGATCCCAAGGCCGCTCCAGCCGACCAGCAACTTCGATGTTTCCAGCCTTTCCGCAGCCTGCGGCCCGGACCCCAAGGAGGTCCGGCGGCCCGACCATCAATTGTGGGATTCCAACATTCCCGTCGAAGGCTACGAACTCAAGCAGGAACAGAGAAGCTGGTCGTTCAACAGCGCGCTGCCGACGCAGAACATCTGGAGCTATGACGGCGGCACCGCCATACCCATGATCCACGCCCGCTATGGCCGCCCCATCGTGGTCCGCAACTACAACAACCTGCCGCTGAACCATACCGGCTACGGCATCCCGGACACGTCCTCGCACCTTCACAATGCGCATAACGCCTCGGAAAGCGACGGCAACCCGACGGATTATTACGGCAGCGGCTACTACAAGGATTTCCACTACCCCAACAAGTTGGCCGGTGGCGATCCCAACGAAGCGCTGGGGTTCCTGTGGTTCCACGACCACCGCATGGATTACACCGCACAGAACGTCTATCGCGGTCTGGTCGGGACCTACATCCTGTACGACGATCTGGATTGCAACGACGAGACCAACGGCAGCGGCTTCCGCCTGCCGAGCGGCGACTACGACGTTCCGCTGGTGCTGGGCGACAAGGTGTTCAACAGCAAGGGAATCGCCTATTACGACCTGTTCAATCTGGACGGCATCATCGGCGACAAGCAGACGGTCAACGGCAAGATCCAGCCCTTCTTCGACGTCAAGAAGCGCCAGTATCGGCTGCGCCTGCTGAACACGGGGCCGTCCCGCTTCTTCACCCTCAAGTTCAGCAACAACATGCCGTTCTGGCAGATCTCCAACGACGGCAACCTGCTGCCCAAGCCGATCAAGCGGACCACCATCAACCTGACGGTCGCGGAGCGGGTCGATATCATCGTCGACTTCAATCTGGTCACTGGTTCCGACGTCTATCTGATGAATGTCCTGGAGCACAAGGACGGCACCGGGCCGACCGGCAACATCCTGAATCCGGGCGTGCAGCTTCTAAAGATGAATGTCGGCGAGGTTGTCGCGGACGGCAGCCTGAAGGCCGACCAGATCGTGAAGCTCCGTGACCTGCCGGTCATGGATTCGGTCATCAACAAGACGCGGACCTGGAACTTCAACCGGCAGAACGGGGCCTGGACCGTCAACGGCCAGCTCTTCAACCGCAACGTCGTGAACGCCAAGTGCAAGCTGGGCACCGCCGAGATCTGGAATATCGAGAATGGCGGGGGAGGCTGGTCCCACCCGATCCACATGCACTACGAGGAGTTTCGCATCCTGTCGCGCAATGGCGTCGCCATCAAGCCGGGCGATGTCGAGTATGCCAGGAAGGACGTGATCTGGCTGCACCCCGGCGAGAAGCTGAAGATCTACGTCAAGTTCCGCGACTTCGTCGGCAAGTATCCGCTCCACTGCCACAACGTCGTCCATGAAGACCACGCCATGATGGCCCGCTACGACGTCGTGGACGGTCCGGCATCCTGATCGAAGAGAGGAGACGGTCGATATGAATTCTCCCATGAAGTCGGGCATGAATCCGGCCATGAATCCGGGAAGAAGGAACTTCCTGTGGGGCGCCGCCGTCGTGATCGGCGGCGGCAGCCTCGGCCTCGGCGCGTCGCAGGCGCTCTCGCTGGCGGCAGAGAGCGGCGATCCCAACGGTGTCTTCCCGAATGTCGCGCTGACTTCCCATGAGGGAAACAGCTACCGGTTCTACGACGACCTGATCCGGGGAAAGAAGGTCGTCATCAACTTCTTCTACGCTGGCTGCGGCGACGTCTGCCCGCTGTCGACTCAGCGGCTGGTGGAGGTCCAGCGGATGCTGGACGGGCGCGTGGGCCGCGACATGCACATGTACTCGATCACCCTTCAGCCGGAGCTGGATACGCCGGAGATCATGAGCGGCTACGTCGAAACCTACGGCGTGCAGCCGGGTTGGCTCTTCCTCCGTGCGTCGCGCGAAGATACCGACCTGCTGCGCCGCAGGCTCGGCTTCGTCGATCCCGACCCCGACCTGGATGCCGATATCGAGAGCCATATCGGCGTCGTCAAGTTCGGCAACGATGCGATCGGCCGCTGGGGAGCGTGCCCATCCTTCGCCGATCCGGAGGAAATCTACGCCACGATCCTGTCGGTAGATGAGAAACACGCTTGAACAGAAACCGGAAACCATGACGCGGCGTCTTTGTTGAAGGCTAAGGAACTCTCATCCGGCAATTTTCGGTCTACATGGTTGTTCCAGGACAAGCCCCAGCGACAGAGAGCAGATCGATGATCCGAAACTATCGTTCCACCATGTTTTCCGGCGCCTCCCGATCGGCAATCCTGCTGACAGGATTTATGCTGGTAGCCTTGCCTGGATGCTCCAACCTGATGACGGAGGAAACGGCGCAGGTCGCAGCACCTGTCGAAACGCCGGTCGTTCCGACCCTCGTCAGCCTTCCGGTGCCTCCCAACCCCATGCTGCCGCCGCCGCCATCGGAGGCGCTGCCGTTCGAAGCGGCGGTCGAGCGGGCGGCGGCGGAGTTGTTCGCGAGTGTGCCCGCCGGGGTGCGGTCCGAAACCGTGCCGCAAATGGTGGTCATCGACCCGCTGGTAGACGGAGCGGCCGGAGGTCAGACGGCAGCCACCCGGAAGATGGAGGAGCGGCTGGCGGCCTTCATCAAGGCCAGCCAGCCCGACTACGACCTGCGTCCGCTGAACACCGAAACGATCAGCCGGTCGCCGCTGGTGCTGGTGGGCAGCGTGCGCGGCGCCGGTCCCGACGGTCTGGCTCCTGGGGTGCCGCAGGCTTACCGTATCTGGTTCTCGCTGGCCGATCTGAAGACCGGGACCGTCGTCGGGCACGGCATGGCCTGGGCACGGACGGACGGCGTCGATGCCGAACCGACCGGGTTCTTCCGGGAGAGCCCCGCCTGGGTGGTCGATACGGGGATCAAAGGGTATCTGCGCACCTGCCTGTCGAAGGTCGGGGAACCGGTCGATCCGTCGTATCTGGACGGCATCCTGGCCGCCGCCTTGATCGCCGACGGCATCCAGGCCTATGAGGCGGGACGGTACGAGGCGGCTCTCGACCTGTTCCGGGCGGCGGAACGGACGCCGGCGGGCAACCAGCTCCGCGTCCACAACGGGTTGTATCTGGCGAACTGGCGTCTGGGCCGCGACGGCGACGCGGAAGCGGCGTTCTCCCGGCTGGTCGATTTCGGGCTGAAGCACGACCGGCTGGCCCTGATGATGCTGTTCCGGCCGGCCTCTACCGCCTACTGGCCAGATCCGGAAATAACAGGATCTTACGACATGTGGCTGCGTCAGGTAGCCCGCCGGACCGGTCCGTCCGGGCGATGCCTGGAACTGGTCGGACACACCAGCCCCAGCGGGCCGATGGCGCTCAATAACCAGTTGTCGTTGGCCCGCGCCGAGAAGGTCTGGCAGGACCTTGCCCGCCAATCGATCGAAGTCAGCGACCGCGTCACCGCGCGCGGAGTCGGATCGGCCGAAGCCATCATCGGCACCGGGCGGGACGATTCCTCCGACATGCTCGACCGCCGGGTCGAGTTCCGGCCGATGGACTGCCAGTCGCAGGCTTGAACTCGCTCGCGGTCCAGGTGGCTTGGGTTCCAGCTTGATCGGGGCTGCTCAATCGAGCAACGAAATGCCAGCGGTGCCGGCGTTTCGTTGCTCATGCCGCGCAATCTCTCTTTCAGTGATGCCGATTACTCCATATTGGGTTTAATCCTATTTTTCATGTGTATTTTAGGGAATAGGTAGCTAATTGTTGTTTCAGTAAATCAAAACCGCAGCGGCTTCGAGAAGCGGCGGAAAAAATCAGGTAGGCGTTTCACAGTGCGGAACCTGCCTAAGTAGTTCGGAGGGCCTATGATGTGCATTCGCACATTAATACTTTCAATATTCGGTGTCTTTAGCGCTACCAGCGCATTCGCGGGAGAGTTGGTCTATACTCCGCGCAATCCAAGCTTCGGTGGCAACCCGTTTTATAGCAGTCATCTTCTTGGGATTGCTGGGGCGATCAACAAGTACGAGGACCCGTCATCGAAGTCGGTGACCACCCGCTCGTCCGCCCAGGAGTTCGAGCGGATCATCCAGTCGAGCCTGCTGGCCCGTATCTCGTCGGAGATCGCCAACCAGATCTACGGCGAGAACGCCACCGAGCAGGGCCGCTTCGTGATCGGCGAAACCACCGTGGACTTTACCCGCAACGGTGCTCAGACCCAGGTGACGATCTCCGACTCAACGACCGGCGGCAGCACCCTGATCGAAATCCCCACTCCGGGTCTCTGACCCTTCCCCTCTTCGGTAGCGCCACGCCTTTCGACCGGCCGGATTTTCGGCCGGAACGGGGGAGGTGCGTCCAGCCGGTCCTCCCGAGCCTCCCGATCCTCTCTGCGGAAACTTCGATGTCCTGGAAACGCCTGATGCTGCTGACCTGCGGCATGCTCTCCCTTGCGGCCTGCCAAGCCCCTGTTGCCGGTCTGGAAACCTTCTCCGCCCAGCCAGCGGTCCTGGACTATCGGACGCCGCCGCTCGCCGATCTTCAAACACTGCCGCCTCCCGCCATGCCGCTGACCGTCGCGGTCTACCAGTTCATCGACAAGACCGGACAGAACAAGCCCAACGAGTTGTTTTCGGAGTACAGCCGGGCCGTCACACAGGGCGGTGCGACCATTCTGACCAACGCCCTGGAGAAGACCGGCGACCGCAAGTGGTTCACCGTGGTCGAACGCGAAAGCCTGCCGCAGCTTTTGCAGGAACGCCAGATCATCCGGCAGACCCGCGAAATCTACGGCGACGGCCCCAACCTGCCGCCGCTCGCCTTTGCCGGCATCATGATGGACGGCGGTATCATAGGCTATGACAGCAATACCTTGACCGGCGGCTTCGGCGCACGGTTTCTTGGGATCGGCGGCGATACGCAGTATCGGCGCGATACGGTGACGGTTTACTTGCGCGCCGTATCGGTCCAGACCGGCGAGGTCTTGAAGTCGGTCTCGGCGTCGAAGACGATCTATTCGATGGCGCTCAACGGCGGGGCCTTCAAGTTCATCGACTTCAAGGACCTGCTGGAGATCGAGACCGGATTCACGACCAACGAACCGGTCCTGCTGGCGGTCCGGCAAGCCATCGAGAAGTCGATCCACGCCCTGCTGATCGAGGGTCTGATCGACGGGTACTGGACGCTTCAGGACCAGTCGCTGGCCCAGCCGCTTATCGACAGGTACTGGCAGGAACGCGACGGCATGTACGGTGTCCAGCGTATCCGGACCACGACGACCGATCTGCACAATGTCGGCACCCCCGTGCAGATCGAGCAGGCCCCGGACCGCAACCCCGTCCATCGCGTGCCGACCCCGGCGCCGGAACTGCCGCCGGCGGAGGCTCCGGTCCAGAGCCAGCCGGAAACCGGGCCGACCTACATCATCCCCGGCCAGCAGAACGGCCGTTCGCCGATCCCCGGCAATACCCAGGGATTGCCGCCCCTCAATACTCAAACACCGGTACCCCGCTGATTCGTTTGGTTCTTTGAACCCGGCCGAAGGCCGTCCGGGCGGACCCGTCGGTCCTGTCCCAAGATAAACTCACATCGAGAGTAAGAAACGCATGTCCAAGAAAATGCTCCTTAACGCCGTCGCGGTTATCGCCCTGCTGGTTGCCGCTCCGATGATCATGGCCGGCGATGCCGCCGCCCAGACGTCCGAGGCGAGCCGTGGCGGTCCTGGCGGCCCCGGCGGTCCCGGCGGTCCCGGCGGTCCCGGCAACGGCAATGGCGCTCCGTCGATGTCCGGCCACAAGGCGTATATCACGGAGTCGGGCAACTACAACACCAACACCCAGGACCAGACCGGCAGCAAGCAGACCAGCACCAACGTCCAGAGCGGCAGCAACAACGGCGCGACGACCCGGCAGAGCGGCAAGGAGAACACCGCCTATATCACTCAACGCGGCAACTACAACACGGCCAACCAGACCCAGACCGGCGAGAGCGGTGCGGCTGGCATCACCCAGGGCGGCAGCAACAACCGGGCTGACCAGACTCAGGGCGGCAAGGACAACACCGCCACCATCGACCAGGGCGGCAACTACAACACGGCCAGCCAGACACAGACTGGCACTGACTCCGAGGCGACCATTCTCCAGGGCGGCAGCTACAACACCGGCGTGCAGACGCAGTCCGGTTCGGATCAGTACGCCTATATCCTCCAGTCGGGCAACAACAACCAGGGTTACCAGACCCAGACCGGCGGTAGCGACAACCGGGCGGAACTGACCCAGGGCGGCAGCTTCAACACCTCGTACCAGACGCAGAGCGGCGTCAGCGGCAGCGTCGCCTGGGCCAACCAATCGGGCAGCAACAACACCAGCTCCCAGAACCAGCACTGAGTTGGTGGAGAGGCGGCGGGGCGACCCGCCGCCTCCACTTTCCGAAGTTTTCAACGAGGAATATAGATGCGATCGCTGGTTCCCTTGATGTCGCTGGCGTTTGCCCTGGTCAGCTTTCCGGTTTCGGCTGGCGGCCTTGCGTATATCGAGCAGAGCGGCGGCGGCAACCGTGCCGTCCAGTCCCAGACCGGCGGCGGCTCGGCCGAAATCCGACAGACCGGCAGCGGCGACTATGCAATCCAGACGCAGACCGGCGCCAACACCGCTTCGGTGATGCAGAATGGGTCGGGCAATTGGGCATCCCAGACTCAGAACGGCAGCAACGCCGCCTATATCTCGCAGGCGGGGTCGGGCAACCGGGCGACCCAGATGCAGGACGGCGCCGCCAACTACGCTCTGATCCGGCAGTCAGGCGGCGGCAACGTCGCGATTGCCGTGCAGAACGGATCGGGCAACCGTTCCGAAACCTACCAGACCGGCGGGGGCAATTACTCCAGCAGCCTCCAGCAAGGCAGCGGCAACCAGTTCACCAGCCACCAGTCGGGCGGTGAGAGGTTGATCGTCGATCAGATCGGCAATAACAATTCCTTCGACAGCCGGCAGTACGACGGCTCGCTCGGCATGACGGTCCGGATGGCGGGCAACGGTCTGGACATCAAGGTCATGCAGCTTCCGCCGGCCGCAACGGCCGCACCGGGGAAATGAGGTATCCGCATGAAGGCGTCCCTGAGGTCCCTGTCCGCCTTGATCCTGGGAGCGATCGGCATGAGCCATCCCCATGACGCCGCCGCCCAGGCGGCGAACTTCTGTTCCTGTCAATCCAGCGGTTCGGGCAACTACTCGTATAGCAGCCAGTCGGGACCGCCCGGTATCTGCACGGTCGCCGAGGACGTGTCGATGTGCTCGACCAGCCAGATGCAGGTCGGCCCAGGCTTTCGCCTTACGAGGTTCAGAGGGGGCCGCTCGCCCGGTCCTTGAAATCGGCCGGCGTCGGGATGGAGCCTGACGAAGCGTTGCGGATCGCCGGCCTGACGCGGCCTGAATCCTGGAATCCGGATCAGCTTCCGGACGTCCTGTCGGCGATGCTGGCGCTGTCGCTTGGCGCCGCCGCCCCGGACCGGCTGGCATCGATCCGACGGGCGCTGGCTGAGCATGCGACGGACATCATGAAGGGGTTCGCCGGATCTGCGGAGCGGACCGCCATCCGGGTCGGAGACTACGACGCGGTGGTGGGATACGGCTTCCTTGAACTGGCGCAGGGAACCTTCAAGGTCAGGACGCGGACGCCTTTCGCGCCGTGAATCCTGACATATCCGGCTGGAAAGCCGGTGCAGACATTCCACGACTCAAACGTTGGACATCCCCGGCGCGGCATCGCTGATCGATTGCCGGGGAAGAGACGCGTGTGCGGTCCCTCCCTTCCGGCAGGGGCGAAAATCCATCTCCATTCAGGGTGAAGCAAGAGAATATCTTTTCTTTCAAATAGTAAAATACAGTAAAAATGACTATTTGACCATCCGCTAATACTTGTTCATCATAATTGCACTTGTTGTCGCATACCCAAGGGGTTCCCATGAGCCGATATTTTAAAAAACAAAATAACCAACAATTTAATAGCAGTTGCCTGTTTTGTATTTGATTGATCGAAGCTGACGCAAACAATGCGTCTGGCCATTCTTATCTAAGTATTCCTCCCAAATTAATGGCCGCCGACACGCGGCCGGAGGCGAGATCAAATGAAATCCATTGCACGGCTATCGATCGCCGCGGCGGCTTCCCTGCTCGTCGGGACCGCGACGCTGGCGCCGGCTTTCGCCGAGGATATCACCATCCGGTTCGGCTTTGCCCAGGTGGGCGTCGGCAACCGGCAGTTCGGCAGCGGCAACTCGTCCGCGATCGCCCATGCCCAGGGGCTTGTCGAAGCCGAGTTCAAGGACGATCCAGGAGTGAAGATCGACTGGTCGTTCTTCAAGGGCGCCGGGCCTGCGGTCAACGAAGCGCTGGCGAACGATCAACTCGACTTTGCCCTCCACGGCGACCTTCCGGCCATCGTCGGCCGGTCCAACGGGCTGAAGACCAGAATCGTCGCGGCCAACGGGCTGCGCGCCAACATCTATCTGGCCGTGCTGCCGAATTCGGGCATCCAGAAGATCGAGGATCTGAAGGGCCGCAAGGTCGCGCAGTTCCGGGGCACCAATCTTCAGCTCGCGACCGACAAGGTGCTGGCGGCGCACGGGCTGACCGAGCGCGACGTCAAGTTCATCAGCATGGACTTCGCGACCGCCACGGCGGCGCTCGCCAGCGGCGATATCGATGCCGCCTTCGGGCAGGCCGACTATCTGGCGCTGGAGAAGCAGGGCGTGGCGCGGGTGATCTATTCGACCAAGGGCGACGACCCCGCCTTCACCCGGCATTCGCACGTCCACGTCACCGAGAAGTTCGAGCAGGCCCATCCGGAGGCCGTCGCCCGCGTCGTCAAGGCGCTGGTCAAGGCGGCGGCCTGGGCGTCGGACGAGAAGAACCGCGAAGCGGTGTTCGAGACCTGGGCGAAGTCGGGAATCCCGGCCGAAACCTTCCGCGCCGATTTCGACGGGCAGGCGCTGAAGCTGCGCAACACGCCCCTGATCGACGATTTCCTGATCTCGGCCTACCGCGATCAGGCCGAGCGGGCCAAACAGTACCGCCTGCTGCGCGGCGAGGTCAGCATCGACGACTGGTTCGAACCGAAATACGTCGAGCAGGCGGTCAAGGACCTTGGCCTGGAAGGCTACTGGGAGCGCTACGACGCCCATGGCGTGGCGCAAGTCGCCAGCCGGTAGGCGCGGTCAGCCGGTGTACCGCCGGTATACGGTTTGAAGACGAATGGAACATCGACCATGACGAACCTTGAACTGGACCGCGTCGCCTTCGAGGCGGCGGTCGCAGACCGGCCCGACGGGAGCTTCGTCACGCGGGCCGGCTCCGGGCTCGCCGGGGGGCTGCGGCGTGTCGCTTCGGCCTTGATATTCCCTGCGGCCCTTCTCCTGGTCTGGCTGACGGCGTGCCTGCTCGATCTCGTGCCGGCGCAGATATTGCCGGACCCCCGGCTCGTGCTCGCTACGTTCCGGGAGTTCTACGAAACCGGCGATCTCGCCTTTCATGCGCAGATCAGCCTGATCCGCGTGGTCCAGGGCTTCGCCTTGGGCGCCGGGGCCGGGCTTGTGCTCGGTATCTCGATGGGGTTGTCCAGACGCGTTCGGGAACTGGTCGAGCCGCTGTTCCTGGCCCTGGCCCAGGTCCCGCCGCTTGGCTGGATACCCCTGGTGATGCTGCTGGTCGGTATCGACGAGGCGCTGAAGGTGATCATCATCGCCAAGGCTGCCCTGATCCCCGTCACGATCAATACCTGCAAGGGCATCCTCAACGTGCCGCGGAATTACAAGGAGGTCGGCGAGGTCCTGACCTTCGGGCGCTGGCAGACGCTGACGAAGATCCTGGCGCCGGCCTCCATCCCCACGGTCTTTACCGGCATCCGTTACGGTTTGACCAATGCGTGGCTGGCCCTGGTCGCGGTCGAGCTGCTGGCGTCGTCCGAGGGGCTCGGCTACCTGATGGTGTGGGGTCGCCAGCTCTTCCAGCTCGACCTCGTCATCATGGCGATGATCGTGGTCGGCGTGATCGGCTTCGTTCTCGACTGGAGCCTGGGGTTGGTCGAGCGGCGGCTCCAGCGGTGGGAGGATGTCGGCACATGAGCGCCGTCACCGTCATCCCCTCCGTTCGCGGCACCGATGCGGCGGCGATGCCTTTGAGGCGGCGCTGGAACGGGCTGATCCTGCCGGCTGCACTGATCCTGCTGTGGGAAGGCGCCAGCCAGTCCGGACTTGTCGATGCCAGATTGCTGCCGTCGCTCGGCGCCGTCGCGGCGCGGGGCTGGAGCGAGCTGGCGGAAGGCAGGCTGGCGCTCGACATCGCTTCCAGCCTGGGCCGCGACCTTGCCGGGTTCGCGATCGGGAGCGTCTTCGGCATCCTGGCGGGGCTTGCGCTGGGTTTGTCGCGGACCCTGGACCGCTACGTCGGCCCGACCTTCAACGCCGTCAAGCAGATCGCCGTCTTCGCCTGGATTCCGCTGATCTCGGTGTGGTTCGGCGTCGGCGAGGCCGCCAAGGTCGCGTTCATAGCGCTGGCCGCCTTCACTCCCGTCGTGGTCAACACCTGGGCCGGCGCGCGGAGCGTGCCGCGCGATCTGGGGGAGGTCGCCGACGTCCTGACGCTGAGCCGCTGGCAAAGGCTGATCCGGCTGGAGATCCCCTCCGCCCTGCCGTCGATCTTCGTCGGCCTTCAGCTTGGCCTGATCTATTCGTGGCTGGCGACGGTTGGGGCCGAATACTTCATGACCGTCGGCCCCGGCATCGGCGGGCTGATGACCGAAGGGCGCGAGCACTTCCACATGGACGTCGTGATCCTGGGCGTCCTGCTGCTCGGCGGCATCGGCCTTGGGCTCAACCGGCTGGCCGGCCTGCTGGAAACCAGCGTCCTCCGCTGGAAACGCTTTTGAGAAACAATATCCGGGAAACAGTATTCGGGAGGATCATTCCCATGACCGATCATGGAACACTGGAAATCCGGAGCGTCGGCAAGCGCTTCGACGTCGCCGGCCAGACCGTCGAAGCGCTGAGCGGCATCGACCTGTCGGTGGCTCCCGGCGAATTCGTCTCCATCGTCGGCGCATCGGGCTGCGGCAAGTCCACCCTGCTGCGTCTGATCGTCGGGCTGGAGCGCGACTACGACGGCGAAATCCTGCTGAAGGGCAGGAGGCTCGCCGGGCCGACGCTGGACCGCGCCATCGTCTTTCAGGAGCACCGGCTTTTCCCCTGGCTGCGGGTTGAGGAAAACGTGGCGCTGGGGCTGCTGAAATCCACCTTGCCGGCGGCAGAGAAGCGGAAACTGGTGCGGGAGCACCTGGAGCTGGTCGGCCTCGGCGCGTTCGCCAAGGCCTATCCGGCGCAGCTTTCCGGCGGCATGTCGCAGCGCGTCGCCATCGCCCGTGCTCTGGTCAACCGGCCGGACATCCTGTTGCTCGACGAGCCGTTCGGAGCGCTCGACGCGCTGACCAGGGCCTACCTGCAAGCCGAACTCCGGCGGATCGTGCGCAGCGAGGGCATCACCGCCGTCCTCGTCACCCACGACGTGGAGGAGGCGATCTTCCTGGGCGACAGGATCGTCGTCATGCATCCACGGCCGGGACGGATCGCATCGATCCTGCCGGTCGATCCCGCCACGCGACAGGACCGGACTTCCGCCGCCTTCGCGCATCTGCGCGAAACCGTGCTGAGCGGCCTCGGCACCGGTCATCCCGTCTCACCCGGCCGCCTCGCGGCCTGACGATCCACCACCCCATCGATCAACCACAGAGCCATCAACCACAGAAAAGAAGAGTTGAACATGACCGTACAAGCACTTGCGAACACGAACACCGCCGCCATCGACGTCCGTCCGATCGGGGGCCGCATCGGAGCCGAAATCCACGGTGTCCGGCTGGCCTCGGACCTGCCGTCGGAGACATTCGACGCCATTCGTCAGGCGCTGCTGAAGCACAAGGTGATCTTCTTCCGGGGCCAGACCCATCTGAACGAGGCGGAGCAGGAGGCCTTCGGCCGCCGGTTCGGCGATCTGGTGCCGCATCCGACCGTGCCGTCCCTGAAGGGCACCGACAACGTGCTGGACATCGACGGCAGCCGGGGCGAGCGGGCGAGTTCGTGGCATACCGACGTGACCTTCGTCGCGGATTATCCCAAGATCTCCATCCTGCGCGGCGTCACCGTGCCGGACGCCGGCGGCGATACGCTGTGGGCCAACACGGTAGCCGCCTATAACGACCTGCCGGAGAGCCTGCGCGAGTTCGCGGAGAAGCTCTGGCTGCTGCACTCCAACGTCTACGACTATGTCGGCAACCGGCACACCGTCTCGGAGGAAGGGCAGCGGCGCTACAACGAGGTCTTCACCTCGACCCGGTACGAGACGGAACATCCGCTGGTCCACGTCCATCCCGAGACCGGCGAGCGTGCCCTGATCCTGGGCCACTTCGCCCAGAAGGTGATCGGCTACGGCACGACCGACAGCGCCCATCTGCTGGCGATCTTCCAGGAGCACATCATCCGGCCGGAAAACACCGTGCGCTGGCGCTGGTCGGCGGGCGACGTGGCAATCTGGGACAACAGGGCAACCCAGCACCGGGCAATCGACGATTACGGCGATGCGCCGCGCGTGGTCCGGCGCGTCACAATCGCCGGCGAACCGGCGGTCGGCGTCGATGGCCGCCGCAGCTTCACCAGGAGCAAGGTTCCCGCCGCCAAGGTCGCCTGACGGTCACGCGGTAGCCGATCGCGGCGCCTTGACCGGCGCCGCGATCGGCAGGACCGTACTTGCCTTGATCCGCTCCATCGCGAAGCGGGAAGTGACCTTCTTGAGGGACAGGCCGGCGATCAG
>DASQKT010000033.1:0-11200 GCA_035630415.1 Skermanella sp. | reverse complement strand
GCGCCCTTGAGGGCGGATTCCGAGAACAGGATGCCGTTGTTGGCAATGATCCCGACGGGATAGCCGAAGATATGGGCGAAGCCGCAGACCAGCGTCGTGCCGTAAAGCTGCTTGAACTCGTCGAACTCCGAGCCGTCCACGATGCGGGCGATCACCTCGCGCACGTCGAACGGCTTGCGGGTATCGGTCGGAATGATGCCGTAGAGGTCTTCCGCCGGATAGAGCGGCTCGACCGGCTGCCGGGTTTCCACGGCGAGTTGCTTGGGCCGGTTGAGGTGGCCGACGACGCGCCGGGCGATGCTGAGCGCGTGGGCGTCGTTGAGAGCGTAATGGTCGGTGACGCCGGAGGTCCGGCTGTGGACATCGGCGCCGCCGAGGTCTTCCGCCGTGACGACCTCGCCGGTCGCGGCCTTCACCAGCGGCGGGCCGCCCAAAAAGATGGTGCCCTGGTTGCGGACGATGATCGACTCGTCCGACATGGCCGGGACATAGGCGCCGCCCGCCGTACAGCTTCCCATCACGACGGCGATCTGGGGGATGCCCTGCGCCGACATGTTGGCCTGATTGAAGAAGATCCGGCCGAAATGGTCGCGATCCGGAAAGACCTCGTCCTGGTTCGGCAGGTTGGCGCCGCCGCTGTCCACCAGATAGATGCAGGGAAGGTTGTTCGCCTGCGCGATCTCCTGCGCCCGCAGGTGCTTCTTGACCGTCAGCGGAAAATAGGTGCCGCCCTTGACCGTGGCGTCGTTGGCGACGATGACGCATTCCCGGCCAGCGACCCGCCCGATGCCGGTCAGGATTCCGGCTGCCGGAATCTGTTCCTCATAGACGCCGTAGGCGGCAAGCTGGGACAGTTCCAGATAGGGTGTGCCAGGATCGAGCAGCGTCCGCACCCGGTCACGCGGCAGCAGCTTGCCGCGTGACAGGTGGCGGTCGCGCGAGCGCGCCCCGCCGCCCTGCTTGATCTCGTGGACCTTGTCGCGCAGATCGGCGACCAACGAGCGCATCGCGCCGGTATTTTCCGCGAACGAAGCGTCCCGCGTGTCGATGCCGGATTTCAGGATGGTCATCGCGGCGCCTCAGTTGGTTTCTTTGAAAAGCTCGCGTCCGATCAGCATGCGCCGGATCTCGCTGGTGCCGGCCCCGATCTCGTAGAGCTTGGCGTCGCGCAGCAGGCGGCCCGTGGGATATTCGTTGATGTAGCCGTTGCCGCCGAGAAGCTAGATCGCGTCGAGCGCAACTTGCGTCGCCGCCTCGGCGGCGAACAGGATCGCTCCGGCCGCGTCCTTGCGCGTCGCCTTGCCGGCGTCGCAGGCGCGGGCCACGGCATAGACGTAGGAGCGGCAGGCGTTCAGCCGCGTGTAGATGTCGGCGACCTTGCCCTGGACAAGCTGGAACTCCCCGATCGGGGTGTCGAACTGCTTGCGGTCATGGATATAGGGCAGCACGACGTCCAATGCTGCCTGCATGATGCCGACCGGGCCGGCTGCCAGCACGGCGCGCTCGTAGTCAAGGCCGGACATCAGGACGTTGACGCCCTTGCCGACCATGCCCAGCACATTCTCTTCCGGGACTTCGCAGTCCTCGAACACCAGCTCCGACGTCGGCGAGCCGCGCATGCCGAGCTTGTCCAGCTTCTGCGCCGGGCGGAAGCCCTTGAAGCCCTTCTCGATCAGGAAGGCGGTGATGCCGCGCGGCCCGGCGGAGGGGTCGGTCTTGGCATAGACCACCAGCGTCTCGGCATAGTGGCCGTTGGTGATCCACATCTTGGAGCCGTTCAGGACGTAGCGGTCGCCGCGCTTGTCGGCGCGAAGGCGCATCGAGACGACGTCCGACCCTGCGCCGGGTTCGGACATGGCGAGGGCGCCGACATGCTCGCCGGAGATCAGCTTGGGCAGGTAGCGGTTCTTCTGCTCAGGAGTGCCCCAGCGGTGGATCTGGTTGACGCAGAGGTTGGAGTGCGCGCCGTAGGAGAGGCCGACCGACGCGGAAGCGCGGGTGATTTCCTCCATCGCGACGCAGTGGGCCAGATAGCCCATGTCGGCGCCGCCGAACTCCTCCTTGACGGTGATGCCGTGGAGACCGAGTTCGCCCATGGCTGGCCACAGGTCGATCGGGAATTCGTCCCTGGCGTCGATCTCGGCCGCGCGGGGCGCTATCTTGCTTTGGGCGAAGGAGCGCACGCTGTCGCGCAGCATGTCGATGTCGTCGCCAAGGCCGAAGTCCAGATCAGGGTTCGATGTTACCGGCATTTTAGAGCGTTCCTCCCCACGGGGTTTTGCCGGGTGTCTTGATCCGGCCTCTTTAATTACGAACATACGTTTTTATACCAGCACCCGCAACGCTGAATTTGGTTTCAAACGTGTAGTAAAGCGGTGATTATGCTGGCTTACCGTCATGGTTCGCTATACAAACGTTCGTATTCGCATTGCCCTTCCGGGCATGCAAGTACAGATGGCATCAATAGAAAGTGCTGCACCATGGCGCGCACGGTCGGATCGAATGGCCCCAAGACGATGGAGGCGATCCGCAAGGCGGGGCTCCGGCTGATCTACAGCCAGGGTTACGAGGCCATGAGCCTGCGGCGGCTCGCGTCCGAGGTCGGCATCCAGGCCGGTTCCCTCTATAACCATATCACCACCAAGCAGGACCTCCTGTTCGACCTGATAAAGGTCCACATGGACGAGTTGCTGGAACGGCTCGATCAGGCGCTCGACGGCATCTCCGATCCCGAGGACCGGCTTCAGGCCTTCATCGCCTTCCATGTGGGATACCACATCGCGCGGAAACGGGAAGTCTTCATCTGCTATTCCGAACTGCGCAGCCTTGAATCGAAGAACTACGAGATCGTCGTGGGATTGCGCCAGCAATACGAGCGCAAGCTGATCGGCATCCTGGACGACGGCGTGGCGAGCGGCCGCTTCACCGTGGCCGATACGACCGTCGCCGCCTATGGCATCCTCGCCATGCTGACGGGGGTCTGCACGTGGTTCAAGCCGGCGGGCCGGCTGAGCAAGGAAGAGGTGACCGGCATCTACACCGGCATGGTCCGCCACGGGCTGGTCAGGGGAGTGGATCAGCGCGCCGGCCTCGGGGCTCCGACAGAGTCTCCGCCGGTTCTTCAAGGCTCATGATGGCGCCGGTCAGCCGCATTCCGAGCCGGAGCGTGATCTTCGACCGGTCGCAGACGGCATCCTATGTGGATTGCGCCACGCACCCACTGCCGCAAGACTTCGACAAGGACGCGCTTGCGCTGTATCTGGCGATCATGCGTCCCGCCCCCAAGTGGCTCAACGGCATGCTGTTCATCCGGGACCGCATGGTGCGTCCGTTCGGCCTGAAGACCGTCGGCGGCTTCGGCGGCAGTCCTCCGCTCCTTCCGCTTCAGGCGGGAGACCGTCTGGATATTTTCACCGTCAAGCACTCGGCCCCCGATGAATTGACCCTGTTCATCGAGGACACGCATCTGGATGTCTTCGTGTCGGTCATCCGAGCCGATCATGGGACAGGCAAGGCCGTCCATATGGCGACGACCGTTCACACCCATAATTCGCTCGGCAAGTTTTACATGCTGTTCGTCGGTCCCCTTCACCGCATTCTCGTCAAGCACATGCTGACGCGGGCAGGAGGTTCAGGACTGCTGCCGCTTTGACGCCGGCGGCGAACTATGGTTGCACAACCTGGCACCTGCGGCTCCTTTCCAAGAGCGGCGGCTCCGCCCAGTCTCGTTTTTCTTGAACCTAAGCACAATGGAAAGCGTCATGGGCCGGGAATAGGCTAGGCCCATGATGGAAGTGCGCAGAAGCCCCGTGGTGCAGGTACTGCTGATGGCCATGCCGCTGCTTATCATCGGCGTCCTGGCCTTCCGCGCCGGCGAAGCCGACCGCGCCGCCTTGAAGGCCGAACAGGCCGAGGCAGCCGCGATCCGTCTGCACAGGCTCGATGAAGCTGCCGGCGCCGCCGTCAATCGTCTGGTAGCCGAGGCCGTTGACAGGGTCGCCGGGACGCTGTCGGCCTCACCGGACCCCGTGAATGCCCTGCACTCCCTGATCCTGTCAGGGACCATCGACTTCGCCATGGCGGAAGAGGCCGGCCATCGCCTGTTCCCGTCAGAGGG
Organism: Skermanella sp.; assembly: GCA_035630415.1. Lineage (GTDB taxonomy): Bacteria > Pseudomonadota > Alphaproteobacteria > Azospirillales > Azospirillaceae > Skermanella. Next base: position 7,083 of record DASQKT010000033.1, on the reverse strand, counting down.
CGATCCTCCGCCCTTGCTGGTGGAAGAGCGCAAGCTGCAAGTACTGGCCGGCGCCCTGGCCGCCCTGCGGACGGAAATGGCGGCATCCGACGATGAGCCGGCCACGGCCTGGAGATGGATCGCCGAGGAAGACGGTCAGGCGCTGCTCCATTGCCGCCGCGATCCGCCGGAACGTATCCTTTGCGTGCTGCTTGGCAGCGCCCGTATCCGGCTGGCGGTGCGCGCCGCCCTCGATGACCTGACCGCTAAGGGCGATACGTGGACGATGAGCGTGGCCGACGGGACCGGCGCCCGGATCTGGCCGCAGGCCGATATTTCGGCGGGAACCCTGGATGCGACGCTGCGTCTGGCCGACCCTCTGAGGTCCTGGCAGGCGGAAGCCCGCCGCAGCCCCGGCGCCGCCATGAGCCAGCGCCGGTGGTCCGTGCTGATCACCATCGTAGCGCCTCTGCTGGCAAGCTGGCTGGTTCTGGCCTGGATTTCCCACCGCCTGGAGCGGCGGCGGCGGGAAGAAGGGCGGCAGCGCGCCGAAACCGCGGCGCAGTTGTCCCACGACCTGCGCACTCCGCTGGCCAATCTGCGCCTGTATGCCGAACTCATCGCCCGCAAGGCCGATGATCCCGTGGCGACGCGGGAGTATTCCCGCATCGTCGAGGCGGAAGTCGCCCGCCTGAGCCTGCTGGCCGATAATGCGGTGGCCTTCGCCAAAGGCGAGGCGGAGGAGATGACGGACCACGGGACCGCCATTCCCGAAGAGGTGCTTGGCTCCATCCTGACCCGCCTGAGCCCGCTGCTGGATGCCGCCGGCTGCTCCGCCGCCGTGAAGGCGGAGAGTGCGGGCGTCATCGCGTTCGGCCGCTCGGCCTATGAAAGGATCACGACCAATGTGCTCGACAACGCCTGCAAATATGCTCCCGGCAGCACCATCGACGTCGCCACCTGGGTTGAAGGAAATCGCCTGATGATTTCCGTGCGCGACTACGGGCCGGGCTTTTCCCCGGAGCCGGCCGGGTCTTTCCGGGTCGCGCGGCAGCGGGGAAGCCGTGGCGGCTTCGGCCTTGGCCTGGAGACCATCCGCAGTCTTGCCCGCGCCAATGGCGGCGATGCCTGGATCGAGAACGCGAGCCCCGGCGCCCGCGTCACCGCCTGGATTCGTTGCGCCCCGGCCCAGCCCGACCTGACCTGACTTGACCTGAACACGGGGAGCCTGCGCCGTGCGCATCCTGATTGCCGATGACGATCTCCATCTCCGGCGCGGCATTGCCGATCTGCTGGCCCTGGAAGGCTTCGAGACCGTTGTCGCCGAGGACGGGATGGCGGCGTGGGATGCCTTTCGGACCCATCGGCCGGAATTCTGCATCCTGGATGTCATGATGCCCCGCATGGACGGATTGGACCTGTGCCGGGCCATCCGCAGGGACGACCTCCAGGTGCCCATCCTGTTGCTGACGGCGCGGGGTCAGGAGATAGACCGGGTCGTCGGCCTGGAAATCGGCGCAGACGACTACGTCGCCAAGCCCTTCGGCAGCCGGGAGCTGGTGGCGCGCATCCGGGCGATCCTTCGCCGCACCAGACGGGACGAACCCGCCTGCCCGGCCGGACGCTTCCGGATGGACGATATCGACATCGACCCCAAGGCCCTGCGGGCCTTTCGCGATGGCCGAGGCATCGATCTCACCTCGCGCGAGGTTTCGCTGTTGTCCGTGCTGCATGCCCGCGCGGGACAGGCGGTCCGCCGTGACGAATTGTTCGATCTGTGCTGGGGCCGCGACTACATGCCCAACAGCCGGTCGCTGGACCAGTACGTGTCGGCCCTGCGCCGGAAGATCGAACGGGACCCGGCCTCTCCCCGCATCATCCGCTCGGTTCATGGCGTCGGCTATCGCTTCGAGATCGTGGAGACCTGACGGCTTTCTTACAATCTTCTCCCCTCCGCCTGACCTCTGGGCCGGCGCTCCCTGGCATGGTCGCCCCATCACCGCCATCGGGCGGAATGAACCATAAGGGAGGCCGACGCCATGCACGATTGCAACGACCACACTCACGCTCATGTCCATCCGCGTGCCCACCCCCGTCCGGCCGCCGAGCCGCTGCCTCCGGGGGTGCTTTCGGCCGGTTTCGCCGAATTGCTGGCTGAACCCCTGCCCGGCCTCGCCGCTTCCGCAAGCTTCACCCTGTCGGCCGACGATCTGCCTTGGACCAGGCAGGTGCTGACCGTGGAGGCCGGGCAATCGGTCACCTTCCTGCTGACCGGCCGCTGGTATGTCGCGCGCAGCTGCGACGTGTGGGTCGAACCCGGCATCGCCTTCCATGCCCGGACCGGCGGCGGGAAGCCGATCTACAACCCCATGCGCAACACCGGCACCATGGTCGCCGCCCATGGCGGCCCGGTCGAGATCGCCCGCGCCATCAGCGAGTGGGCCGACCAAGACGGCGGCCTGTTCACCCCGCTGGAAAGCTACACCCAGTCGGAGGGATACATCGAGGGCATCGCCCTGGTGTGGGAGGGCGATGCCCTGGAGGGATTGCGTGCCCTGGCCGCCCGTGGTGATGTGTCCGGTCTGGTCGCGGCCGAGATCGAGCGACTGGGCGAGAACTCGGTTCTGCCGTCCGGCTGGCGCTACTATCACCAGTTCGGCGACGGCGGCATCTTCAGCGCCCAGCCCGGCGAGATCCACTGCAACACCCACAAGAATGTCGGCGTCCTGCAACGCGACGTTTCGGTGCCGCTGGAGCCCGGCTCGACCGTGGACTGGCGCTGGATCGTCGAGGAAATCCCGGCGGCGGTGCCCGAGGATCAGGCGATCACCCATGATTACCTGTCCATCGCCGTCGAATTCGACGACGGTCAGGACATTACCTATATGTGGAGCGCCGGCCTGCCGGTCGGTAAGGTCTTCCGCTGTCCCCTGCCGTTCTGGACCGCCATCGAGACCCATATGGTGGTCAGGACCGGCTTCGACGACCTTGGCCGCTGGCTGGCCGAGAGCCGCTCCCTGTTCGACGACTACCACGCCCATATCGGCGGCAAGGCGACGCGCATCGTGCGGGTCTGGCTGATCGCCAACAGCGTATTCCTGCGCCGCACCGGAACCTGCCGCTACGCCAATATCGAGCTGCACGGCAAGAACTGGCGCGAGACGCTGCTTTAGTCGGGGCTGTAGTCGGAAAAGGACATGACCATGCGCAACGGATTGCTTGTTACAGCGCTCGCCCTGGCCGCGTTCCTGGCCATCGGCAGCCCCGCCGCCCAGGCCGGCGTGACCGATGCCGAGACCATGACCGGGGAGGGTGACGGGTCCGGCGGCGGGTCCGGCGATTTGGGGATCGACTATTACCGAGATGTCGTCCGCCGGCATCCGGACCGGGTGGGTTTGTACTGCTGGGTCGGCTACGAGATCTACAAGAGCGGCGATTTCGATGTCGCCAAGGAGATTTTCGAAAGCTGCGCCAAGCGCAACCATGCCCAATCCATGATCTTCCTGTCGCAGATCTACATCGACGGCTTCGGGGTGGAAAAGGACCCCGTGGCCTCCACGGAGTGGCTGAGGCGCGCGGCGGAAACCGGCTATGGCGCGGGCCAGTACAACTACGGCCTGTCCCTGCTGCGCGGCGAGGGCGTGCCCCGCGATCCGGAAGCCGGCCGGGAGTGGATTGGCCGGGCGGCGGCGCAGGGCGATACCGACGCACGTGCCCTTATCAAGGCTGGCTTCGATCTGTCAGTCGTAGCCGCGGGACTGCATCGGTCGGTGGATGGACGATAGGGTGTTCGGGCTTATACCAAGAGCCGGAGAAAGGACATCTCATCTGGATGATGTGGATCGCATGGGCCATATCAAGCTGTGGAGAGACACAGCAAGAAGGACGGCACAATGACCGCCACTACTGCGACCGCAACGGCCCGCCAGGACCCCAGCCGGATCGCCTATCAGAAGCCGCAGCCGTTCGGCATGATGCCGGACGTCTTCTTCGGTGGGGCGCTGAACCTTGACGACAACGAGCGGGAATGGGTGCCGCAGGCGCCGGGGGTCTGGTTCAAGCCGCTGATCCTCAGCGTCTCGCAGGGGTTCTACGTCAACCTGCTGAAGGTCCGGCAGTCGGGCGTGCTGTCGCGGCACCGGCATTCCGGACCGGTCCATGCGTTCACGCTGCGCGGCTCATGGCATTACCTGGAACACGACTGGGTGGCCAGGGAAGGCGACTACGCGTTCGAGCCGCCCGGCGAGACGCATACCCTGGTCGTGCCGGAGGGCGTCGACGAAATGGTCACGCTGTTCCACGTGACCGGCGGCTACACCTATGTCGATCCCATGGGCGAAGCGCTGGGCTACGAGGATGTCTTCACCAAGCTGGAGAACGCCCGGAGGCACTTCGACGCGATCGGGCTTGGGGCCGATCACGTAAAGCGCCTCGTGAGGTAATAGCCGGTCAGGTAATTCCGTCCTTAGACGTGTTCGGAAGCGGCGGCGGCGGCCGAGGCTTCGGTACGGGCGTGCTCGGCGCTCTTCATGCCGTTGAAGAAGGCGTTGAGCGCTACCGACACGATGGCGGCGAGCAGGATGCCGGATTCCAGCAGCGGGTGCAGGGCGTGCGGCAGGTTCTTGAAGAAGTTCGGCGAGACCAGCGGGATCATGCCGAAGCCGATCGAGATCGCCACGATGAACAGGTTGTTGGCGTTGTTGCGGAAGTCCACCGCCGTCAGGATGCGGGCTCCCGTGGCAGCGACCATCCCGAACATCACGAGGCCTGCTCCGCCTAAGACCACTTGGGGAACGGCTTCGACCAGCGCCGCCATCTTTGGGATCAGGCCCAGTGCCAGCATGATGACGCCGCCCGCCACCGTGACCCAGCGCGACCGGACGCCGGTGACGCCGACCAGCCCGACATTCTGCGAGAACGAGGTGTAGGGGAAGGTGTTGAAGATGCCGCCCAGCAGCGTGCCGACGCCGTCGGCGCGGAGGCCGCGCGTCAGGGCATCCTGATCGACCCGCTTGCCGGTGATGTCGCCCAGCGCCAGGAACATGCCCAGCGATTCGATCATGACGACCATCATCACGATGCACATCGTCACGATCGGGACCAGATGGAACTGAGGCATGCCGAAGTGGAACGGCACGACGATGTCGACCCAAGACGCGGTGCCGACCTTATGGAAGCTCATCAGGCCCAGCGCCGCCGCCAGGACGGAGCCGGCGACGATGCCGAGCAGCACCGCGATGTTGGCGATGAATCCCTTGCCCCACTTGATCAGCGCCAGGATGACCAGCAGCACGAACAGGGCGATGCCGAGGCCGGTGACCTGACCGTAATTGGGGTTGGGGAAGGCAGCCGGCACGCCGTCGACCACCTTGGTCAGCGTCGGCAGCCCGCCGCCGGCCCAGTTGATGCCGACCCGCATCAGGGAGATGCCGATCACGAGGATGATCGTGCCGGTCACGACAGGCGGAAAAAGAGGCAATAATCTGCTGACGAAAGGTGCAACGATTACGCCGAAAATGCCGGCGGCGATGACGGAGCCGTAAATTCCGAGCAATCCTACGCCCGGCGCCGCGGCCATCGAGAGCATCGGGCCGACCGACGCGAAGGTGACGCCCATCATGACCGGCAGCCGGATGCCGACGCCGGGGAAGCCGAAGCACTGCACCAGCGTCGCCAGACCGCAGGCGAACAGGTCGGCGCTGATCAGGAAAGCGACATCTTCCGGCGGCAAACCAAGGGCGCGGCCGATGATCAGGGGAACCGCCACCGCGCCGGCATACATCACCAGGACGTGTTGCAGGGCCAGGGGAAGCAATTTCGGTAGTGGGAGACGCTCGTCTACGGGATGGGTGGTTGTCGCCATGGTTTCTGATGCCTCTGCTTTGCGTCGCGCGCCTCGGTTGCCGTCGAGGCTGTGCTGAGTGCAATGTTCAGGCCATCAGCGTCCCATGGTTTCCAGGCCGGAGGGAAGGCCGGAATGCTCCGCCCGCCCTCCGGCGGCGCCCTCAATCGGATGGGTCGATCGTGTCGTCGAGGGTGAAGCCGACCTTGAGGGTGACCTGATAGTGCGAGACCTTGCCGTTCTCGATATGGCCGCGCGTTTCCATGACTTCGAACCAGCGGAGATGCTTCAGCTTCTTGGAGGCCCGCTCGACCGCGTTCTGGACTGCGTCCTCGACGCTGGTGGGGGATGAGCCGACGAGTTGGATGATCTTGTAGATGTGATCGCTCATGGTGCGCCCTCTTCTGAAGGTTCGTTGACCCTCGGGTAACACCTGGAAACGGGGAATGGCGGCGGGGATGGCGGATGCGTTGTCGCCCGGTATCGTCCGGCATACTCAGCTTGATTGGTTAGCCCAACTAAACATTTTGCAAGTGACTCGCATTATCAGTATTTTCGCGCTTACACGAACGCGCACCGCCTGCCCTTCCAGGAAATCTCCCAGTCATGCATTCCCAAGTCCGGTTAAGCTCCCTCCTGTTCCTGCTGATGAGCACGACGGCCTACGCGCAGGACGCCGGAGACGGCTCCGTCGTGCTGCCGCCGATCTCGGTGGAGGGGGCGGCCCCGACCGCGACCAGTCCGGTGCAGGGCTACGTGGCTCCCGTTACCAGCACGGCGACCAAGACCGATACCCCGCTGATCGAGACGCCGCAATCCATCAGCGTCATCACCCGCGACCAGCTTAATGACCGCGCGGTGCAGAGCATCACCGACGCGCTGGGATATACCGCCGGCACCTTCTCCGGCACCATCGCCGATCCGCGCTTCGACGATCCCAACATCCGGGGCTTCAGCGCCGGGCCGAACCAGTACCTGGACGGGCTGCGCATCCTGCGGACATTCGGAGCGCCTGCCATCGAGCAGTACGGGCTGGAGCGGGTGGAAGTGCTGCGCGGGCCGTCTTCCGTGCTGTACGGCCAGTCGGTGCCGGGCGGGCTGGTCAACATGGTCAGCAAGCGGCCGACGGACCAGAGCTTCGGCGAGGTGAATTTGCAGGCCGGCAGCCATGACCGCTATCAGGGCTCGTTCGACCTGGGCGGCGCGCTGGATGCGGAGAAGCAGCTGACATATCGCCTGACCGCCCTGGGGCGGAAGAGCGA
>DASQKT010000032.1:0-2336 GCA_035630415.1 Skermanella sp. | reverse complement strand
CCGCCAGCAGCACCTGCTTGTCCAGCAGTTCGGAGACTTCATCGACCTTGTAATAGTACTTCGCGATCCAGAACAGCGTCTGGAGATCGCGCAGGCCGCCCTTGCCTTCCTTGATGTTGGGTTCCAGCACGTAGCGGCTGTCGCCCAGCCGGCGGTGGCGGGCATCCCGTTCCTCGAGCTTCGCCTCGATGAAGGCGGGGCCAGTGCCGGCCGCGATCTCCTTGGCGAACCGGCGGCGCAGCTCGTTGAACAGCTTCTCCTCGCCATGGAGGAAGCGGGCTTCCAGCAGGCTGGTGCGGATCGTCACGTCGGCCTTGGCCTGCCGCATGCACTCGTCCACCGACCGGACGGCATGGCCGACCTTCAGCCCCAGGTCCCACAGGATATAGAGCATGTGCTCGAACACCTGCTCGACCCGCGGCGTCCGCTTGTAGGGCAGCATGAACAGCAGGTCGAGGTCGGAGAACGGCGCCATCTCCCCCCGGCCATAGCCGCCGACGGCCGCGATCGCGAAAAGCTCTCCGGCGGTCGGGTTGGCGGCGGGATAGATGCCGGTGGTCACGTGGTCGGCCAGCGCGCGGATCACCTGATCCATCAGATAGGCGTTCTGGCGTACGCAGTCGGTGCCGCTGCCCCCCGCCTCCAACCGCCGCCGCACCTCCGCCCGGCCTTGCTCCAGCGCCGCGCGCAGGGTGGCAAGGACATGGGGACGCAAGGCCGGCCCCGTGCCGTGCTGCTTGACCAAGGCCGCCAGTTCGGCGGTCAGGCTGCGCTTGGAGACGATGGCTCCCCGGTCGGGGATGGTTTCGGAAGGTGTCAGCATCTTGGTTTAACGCGCTCGCGGTCTGGACGGCACCGCCCGACCGGCTAAACCCGGCAGGACCACACCCTGTTCACTGCATATATGGGATCATACCGATGAGGATGTGACCCCGCACCCGCATCATTGCCGTCCTGAGCCTGACGCAAGGCGCGGATAAAAAGAATGATGAGTCAACGTTTCTTAAAAATTAATGCACTGACCGCCGATAGAGGTCTCAGGATAATGAGTTACCGGACATACCCCGCGTCCCGGAACCAGTTCAGCGCGTCTTCCAGCCCCGTCGATGCCGGGCGGTGGCGGTAGTTCAGCTCCCGCTCGGCCTTGGCGGAGGAGAAGAACATCAGCTTGGCTGCCATGCGCAGACCGTCGCGGGTGAGGAAAGGTTCCTTGCCGGTCAGGCGCGCGATGCCTTCGGCGACGACGGCCAGCGGGAACAGCGGCGCCGTGGGCAGACGGACGCGGGGAGGGGTGCGGCCTGCCAGACGCGCGATTTCGCCCAGCATCTCGGCCAGGGTCAGGTTGTCGCCGCCCAGGATGTAGCGCTCGCCGATCCGGCCATGCTCGAACGCCAGCAGGTGGCCCGCCGCCACGTCGTCGACATGGACGAGGTTTAGGCCGGTATCGACATAGGCCGGCATCCGGCCGGACGCCGCTTCGACGATGATCCGGCCCGTAGGCGTCGGCTTGACGTCGCGCGGTCCCACCGGAGTCGACGGGTTGACGATCACGGCGGGCAACCCGTCCTCGGCGGCCATCCGGCGGACCACTTGTTCGGCCTCGTACTTGGAGCGCTTGTAGGGGCCGACGATGTCGCCGGGCCGCTCGGGGGTGTCCTCGTCGGCGGGGGAGCGGTCGGGCTTCAGGCCCAGTGTCGCGACGCTGCTGGTATAGACGATGCGCTCGACGCCGGCCGCCAGGGATTCCCGCATCAGGCTGCGGGTGCCCTCGACATTGGTCCGCATCATGGCGTCCGGGTCAGGGACCCAGATCCTGTAGTCCGCCGCGACGTGGAACAGCGCCTTGCAGCCCGTGATGGCGGCGCGCAGCGAGGCGGGGTCTTCCAGGGAACCCGTGGCGATCTCCGTGCCGTCGCCAAGGCCGGACAGGTTGCGGCGGTTGCTGGTGCTGCGGACCAGCAGCCGGACTTGAACTCCCCGCGCCGCCAGCGCCTTCGCCACGGCCGAGCCGACGAAGCCGGATGCTCCGGTCACCAGAACGGTGCCGCCGATATCCTCAACCCGCATGGCGTGGGTCCTTCCGCCGGCTTCTGCGTTCCCACTCCATCATCAGGCTAGGCAGCACGATCAGGGAGCAGATCAGGGTGAACAGGATAGCGATGGCCAGCAGGATGCCCATGCTCGACAGTCCGCGATGGTCCGACAGGGACAACGTGGCGAAGGCCGTTGCCGTCGTCAGGGTGCTGACCAGGACGGCGCGCGGCGTGCTGGTCAGCATCAGGTCGATGCCGAAGCGTCGGCCGGGCGGCAGGTCGCGCGCCAGCGCGAGCCCGCGT
>DASQKT010000031.1:0-3345 GCA_035630415.1 Skermanella sp. | reverse complement strand
AGCGCCATGGCGTCGGGATCGACCGTGACGCCCTCCGCTTCCGCCACCCGGTTGAAATGCTTGACCAGCGTCTGGCTGTCGATTCGCCGCAGGTCGAAGCGCTGGCAGCGCGACAGGACCGTGACCGGCACCTTGCGGATCTCGGTCGTGGCGAAGATGAACTTCACATGCTCCGGCGGTTCCTCCAGCGTCTTCAACAGGGCATTGAAGGCGTTCTTGGACAGCATGTGGACTTCGTCGATGACGTACACCTTGTAGCGCGCCGCCACCGGTCCGTAGCGCACGCCGTCGATGATCTCGCGGATGTCGTCCACGCCGGTATGGCTGGCGGCGTCCATCTCCATCACATCGACGTGGCGGTCGGCGGTGATGCTCTTGCAGTTCTCGCAGACGCCGCAGGGCGTGATGGTCGGCCCGCCGGTGCCGTCGGGTCCGGTACAGTTGAGCGCGCGGGCGATGATCCGGGCGGTCGTCGTCTTGCCGACGCCGCGCACGCCGGTCAGCATGAAGGCGTGCGCCAGACGACCCGACTTGATGGCGTTGGTCAGGGTGCGGACCAGCGCTTCCTGGCCGACCAGTTCGGAAAAGTCGCGGGGGCGGTATTTCCGCGCGAGGACCCGATAGGCCTTGGGAGCACCGGTCGCGGCGGAGGTTTCCGGCGGCGGCGCGCCGAGGGGGGGAAGCGTCTGATCGGTCAAAACGAAACTCTGGCGTCGGGCAACGGCGTTGCCGCCAGTCTAGTCCCCGATGAACGCATGTCGAAGCGGAAAGACATGTCGGACGTAAACTGTCGGGGAAAGATTGAGGTGGGAGGCTGGACAAACGACCCGAGCCGAAACTCGTTGCGGCTGCTTCCTTCCGGACCTGACCGGGTTGGCGAGGGACTCGTCCGCCGCCAACCTCCCGACGCCTATATGGCGTGCGGCGAAGCGGGGAGCAAGAGGAAACGCTCTTTTCAGAAGCCCCGACCTGTGCCACCTATAATCCCATGCCAAACAAACCCAATTTCTATGCCGGCGGCATGCTCGATCGGGTATCGGCGCTGCGCAAGGACCAGAGCTGGATCGACGCCCGGCGGGCGGCGGCCGAGACCAGGATCGTGCCGGTATGGCGCGCCCAGAACTTCATGCTCGGAGACCTGGAAGCACCGCAAGCAGGCCTTCTCACCATCGCAGATCTGCCGGAAGGGGCGGAGTATTTCCTGCTCGGCCTCAACGGCGAGACCGCCTATTTCGCAGTCGATCTGTCCGACCTGGAAGACCCCGCCACCCATCCGAGCTTTGCCGGACGGGGCAGCTTCGCCGATCTGCGCAGCTTCGGACCGCTGCTGGGCCACGACGAAGGCAACATCCTTGCCTATGCGCGCGGCCTGACATGGTGGCATTCCCGCCATCGCTTCTGCGGCGTCTGCGGCCATCCGACCGTCAGCGCCGAAGCCGGCCATATCAGGCGCTGCACCAACCCGGACTGTGCGACATCGCATTTCCCCCGCACCGATCCCGCCGTGATCATGCTGGTGCATGATGGCGACCGCTGCCTGCTGGGGCGCCAGCCGCGCTTTCCGCCGGGCATGTACTCGACCCTGGCCGGTTTCGTCGAACCGGGCGAGAGCCTGGAGGGTGCTGTCGCGCGTGAGGTCTTCGAGGAATCCAACATCCGGGTAGGGGAGGTGACCTACCATTCCTCGCAGCCCTGGCCGTTCCCGTCATCGCTGATGCTGGGCTTCCACGCCGTGGCGACGACCACCGATATCCGCACCGAGCAGGACGAGCTGGAAGACGCCCAGTGGTTCACCCGCTCCCAGATCCTCAACTGGGAGGAGGGCGGCCCCTACCGCCTGCCGCGAGCCGACTCGATCTCGCGCCGGCTGATCGAGGACTGGCTTCACGGCTGAGGCTGCAATGTCGGGCTGAAGAGGCCCGACATCATCGTTTACAGGCTCAATCGTCGCCGATCGCCTGGTTCTGCTGCTCCAGGCGGAACGGGTTGGCCGGATAGACGCCCAGGATCTTCACCTCGCGGGCGAAGAACTCCAGTTCCTCCAGTGCCAGCCGCAGGGGCCGCTCTTCCGGGTGGCCTTCCACATCGACGTAGAACTGCGCCGCCGTGAAGCGGCCGTCCACCATGTAGCTTTCCAGCTTGGTCAGGTTGATGCCGTTGGTGGCGAAGCCGCCCATCGCCTTGTAGAGCGCCGCCGGCACGCTGCGGACCCGGAAGACGAAGGTGGTGACCACCGGGCCGGAATTCGGTGCAGGCTGCATCGGTTCCCGCGCCATAATCAGGAACCGGGTCGTGTTGTGCTCGGCATCCTCGATCCCCTGCTTCAGGGTCGTCAGGCCGTAGATCTCGCCGGCAAGCTCCGACGCGATGGCCGCTTCGGTGATGTCGCCGCGCTCGGCGATCTCCTTGGCCGCACCCGCCGTATCGGCATGCGGGATTTCCCGCAGGCCAAGCGCCCGCGTCACTTTGCGGCACTGGGACAGCGCCTGGATATGGCTGCGCACGACCTTGATGGTGTCGAGTGTTGCGCCCGGCGGCGCCAGAAGCTGATGGTTCACCCGCTGGTAATGCTCGCCGATGATGTGCAGGCCGCCCTGCGGCAGCAGGTGGTGGTTGTCGGCGACCCGCCCGGCGACCGAGTTTTCCACCGGGATCATGCCGTACTCGGCTGTTCCCTCATGCACGGCGGCGAACACGTCCTCGAAGGTCGCGCATGGCATGGTCTGCCGCTCCGGGAAGACGGTGCGGCAGGACAGGTCGGAATAGGCGCCAAGGGAACCCTGGAAGGCGATCGCGGTGGATTTGGACATGACCGGGGTGTTTGCTCGATTGGGAGTGATTGAAAACGGGCTCAGCGGCCGAGCAGGACGCGGGCTCGGGCCAGATCGGCGGGAGTATCGACACCCAGCGGAACCGCGTCAACGACGGCCACGTCGATTCGCATGCCTGCGGCGAGTGCCCGCAGCTGCTCCAGCCTCTCCTGCTGCTCCAGATGCGAAGGCGGCAGCGACACGAAGCGGGCCAGCGCTGGCGTGCGGTAGGCGTAGAGGCCGATGTGGTGCAGCAGCGGCGCCTCGCCGGTCGGAGCCGTCGCTCGGGTGAAGTAGAGCGCGCGACCGGTAGCGGCACCCGGCGCCCGCTCGACCACCGCCTTGACGACGTTGGGATTGCCGCGCTCGCTGGCGTCGATGATCTCGACCGCCAGTGTGCCGATATCGACCCCCTCGGTCTCCAGCAGGTCATAGGCGGCGCGGATCGTCTCCGGCGCTATGGTCGGCAGGTCGCCCTGGACGTTCACCACGGCATCGTGCTTGCCATCCGGGTCTACGGTCCGCAACGCCTCGT
>DASQKT010000030.1:0-3933 GCA_035630415.1 Skermanella sp. | reverse complement strand
GAACTGCGGCCTGCTGATCGACCTTCAGCACCTGAGCGACACCGGGGCCGACGGGGTCGGCCTCTACCGGACCGAGATCCCGTTCATGATCCGGCCGGCCTATCCGGATGTCGAGGCCCAGACCGAGCTTTACAGCAGGGTATTGGAGCTTTCCGGCGACCGGCCGATCGTGTTCCGCACCCTGGATGTCGGCGGCGACAAGAGCCTGCCGTACTTCGCCCATCAGGAGCAGGAAAACCCGGCGCTCGGCTGGCGCGCGATCCGGATCGGCCTGGACCGTCCCGCCATGCTGCGCAAGCAGTTGCGGGCGCTGCTGCGGGCATCGGCCGGGCGCGACCTGCGCGTCATGTTCCCCATGATCGCGGAATGCGCCGAGTTCGAGGCTGCCCGCGCCATCCTCGACCTCGAGATCGAGCGTCTGGCGAAGAGCGGCGCTCCACAGCCGAGGCGTGTGCTGGTCGGCGCCATGCTGGAAGTACCGTCGCTGATCTGGCACCTGCCGGCGCTGCTGCCGCGCCTGGACTTCATCTCCGTCGGGTCGAACGACCTGATGCAGTACATGTTCGCCGCCGACCGGGGCAATCCCCGGATCAACAACCGTTACGACCCGCTATCGCCGCCCATGCTGAACATGTTCCGCCATCTTGTCGGATTGTGCGATGCGGCCGGGGTGCCGCTGAGCGTGTGCGGCGAAATGGCCGGACGGCCCCTGGATGCCATGACGCTGATCGGAATAGGCTTCAGAAGCCTGTCGATGTCGCCACCGGCGGTCGGTCCCGTCAAGTCGATGCTGCGTAGTTTGAACGTATCGAACTTGAGCGACTATATAGAAACGTTGTATCCAGTCAGAGATCACAGCCTGCGCGAAAAACTGCGGGCCTTCGCGCTGGATCATGGAGTCATGATCTAATTCGTTGCATTCCGCGATGAAAGTTTGTTACAACTTCAGCGACAGTGGTAGGGCGTTTTGTCTGACTTTCTCCGCTCTCTGAACATGAACTCGCTGCGCAACGACGGCTGATGGTATGGGCGACACCAGAGGAAGGAATTTCCACATCGGCGACGCGGCACGTGGCGGAACGACGGCGGAGTCTTCGGGCGTAAGGGGACCCGGCGTCAGCGACATGCTCCGCAGCCGGCGGATGTCCCTGGGCTATGAGCTGAGCGAGATCGCCGTAGCTCTCCGCATCCGTCTGGCATATCTGGAAGCGATCGAGCAGGGTCGCTTCGGCGACCTTCCCGGCGCCGCCTACGCCAACGGCTTCCTCCGGACCTATGCCGAGCATCTGGGGCTCGACCCCCAGCTCGTGCTGCGCCGCTTCAAGGAGGAAACCTCCGGCGGACTGACGGCCAAGCCGGAGCTTTACCTGCCCAAGCCGGCCCCGGAAAGCCGCATCCCCGGCGGAGCGCTCCTGCTGCTCGCGGTGGTGCTGGCGGGCTCCGCCTACGGCGGCTGGTACTACATGAACTCGACCGGGCGCGAACTGGTCGATTTCGTCCCCGAACTGCCGGATCGTCTGGCCACGGCGCTGAACCTGGCGCCGGCCGCACCGGCTCCTGGCTTGGTCGTTCCGGTGACGCCGAGCGAGCAGCCGCCGGCCGCTGCTTCCGGCACGTCTGCCCCGCCGGCAGGCAATCCAGTACCGCCGGCAGTCAATTCAGCACCGCCGGCTGTCGCCGCCGTGCCCCCGTCCCATTCGCCGGCAACGCCGGCCCCTTCGTCGCCTGCCGTACGGCAGCCTGCCGGCTCCCCTCCCGCCGCCACCGCGTCGGCGCCGGATGAGGGCGACGAGGAAGAGAACCCGATCGTCGAATCGACGCCGCTCAACGACCCGCGCTCCGCCCAGGCCGCGCCGCAGCCGGTCCCGTCCCCCGCTTCCCCGCCGCCCCTGCCTGCGGCTCCGGGACAGGTAGCTGGCCTGCCGATGCCGCCGGCCCCTCCGGGAGCACCCGAAGCGGGACAGGGTGACGCCCGCGTCTACGGCGCCACCAGCGGCCAGTCGCGCATCCAGATCCGCGCCACCCAGGACAGCTGGATTCAGGTCCGCGACGGTGCCGGCGACCTGCTGATGACCCGCGTCCTGCGTCCCGGCGATATTTACCGGGTTCCGGACAAGGCCGGCTTGAAGATGCAGACCGGCAACGCCGGCGGCTTGCAGGTATCGGTCGATGGCGGTCAGGGAACGGCGATGGGGACGCCCGGCCAAGTCATGCGCGGTGTCCCGCTCGACCCCGACCGCTGGGCCGGACGGTAGCCTCAAGAGCCCGATCATGCGCCGAAGCCGGGGTGGCACCCCGGACTTGCCCTTGACCGGGGGCATGGTCGTCCGCACTTTAGGGGCACGCGGAACCGTGTCCCCAATGGAATCGAAAGCCTGTTCATGACTGTCCGTCCGTACCGCCACATCGAGCGCCGCAAGAGCCGCCTGATACATGTCGGAAAGGTCCCCGTGGGCGGCGACTCGCCGATTTCGGTGCAGTCGATGACCAATACGCTGACCACAGACGTCAAGGCCACGATCGAGCAGATCCAGCGGATCGAACAGGCCGGCGCCGACCTCGTGCGCGTCTCGTGCCCCGATCAGGAATCGGCTCTGGCGCTCAAGGCGATCACCCGCGAAATCAATATCCCGGTCGTCGCCGACATCCATTTCCACTACAAGCGCGCGATCGAGGCCGCCCAGAACGGCGCCGCCTGCCTGCGCATCAACCCCGGCAACATCGGCTCGGCCGCCAGGGTGAAAGAGGTGGTGCAGGCCGCCAAGGACTACGGCTGTTCGATCCGGATCGGCGTCAACGCCGGCTCGCTGGAAAAGGACCTGCTGGAGAAATACGGCGAGCCCTGCCCGGAAGCGATGGTCGAAAGCGCCCTCGACCATGCCCGCATCCTGGAAGACCACGACTTCCGCGAGTTCAAGATCAGCGTCAAGGCATCCGACGTGTTCCTGGCGGTCGCAGCATACCAGGGGCTGGCGGAAGCCTGCGACTACCCGCTGCATATCGGCATCACCGAGGCCGGCGGCCTGCGCTCCGGCACGGTCAAGTCCTCGATCGGGCTCGGCATGCTGCTGTGGTCCGGCATCGGCGACACGATCCGCGTCTCCCTCTCCGCCGAGCCGGAGGAAGAGGTGCTGGTCGCCTACGAGATGCTGAAGTCGCTGGGCCTGCGCCGCCGCGGCGTCACCGTGATCTCGTGCCCAAGCTGTGCCCGCCAGCA
Organism: Skermanella sp.; assembly: GCA_035630415.1. Lineage (GTDB taxonomy): Bacteria > Pseudomonadota > Alphaproteobacteria > Azospirillales > Azospirillaceae > Skermanella. Next base: position 716 of record DASQKT010000030.1, on the reverse strand, counting down.
GTTCAACGTGATCAAGACGGTGGAGGTGCTGGAACAGCGCCTCGCCCACATCACCACGCCCCTGACCGTCTCGGTCATCGGCTGCGTCGTCAACGGCCCCGGCGAAGCGCGGGAGACCGATATCGGCTTCACGGGCGGCGGCAGCAACACCCATCAGGTCTACATCGCCGGCCAGCCCGACCACCGCCTGAAGGACGAGGACATCGTCGCCCATCTGGTCGGTCTGGTCGAAAAGAAGGCGGCCCAGATCGAAGCGGCGAAAGCCGAGGCGGAGAAAGCCAAAGCGGATAAAGCCGCTGCGGCCGAGGCTGCGGAATGACAGCGGGCTCGCGCCCTGCCTGTCTCCCCTAAGCGCCCGCCATGCCCGGTAGCGGGGCGCATCCTTCGTCTGAACTGGTACTGGTCGGTGTCAACCACCGGTCCAGTTCGGGCGCTGTCCGCGACCTGATCTGCACCGAGGAAACCGAAGTCCCCGGCGTGCTCGCACGCCTCCAGGCAGCCGGCCTTTCAGAATTCCTGTGGCTCTCCACCTGTGACCGGGTGGAGGTTCTGGCGGCGTCCGACGATCCGGCGCGGGCCGCCGTCATCGCGGCCGATGCCCTGGCCGAGCGGGCCGGCATGACGGCGCAGGCGCTGGCGCCGGAACTTTACACCCTGACCGGCGGCGACGCCGTCCGTCACCTCTTCGCGGTGGCGTGCTCCCTGGACAGTCAGGT
>DASQKT010000029.1:0-4642 GCA_035630415.1 Skermanella sp. | reverse complement strand
AAGCCTCCCGGTGCTCCGGTGCGCCGGGAGGCTTCGCCGCTCGGCGGGTCAGACGAAGCTGAGGATCTCGACCGTGACGTTCTCGGTTCCCAACCGGGCCTGGCAGGCGAGGCGCGACGGGGTCGCGACGCCGACGATGGTGTCCAGCATCTCGTTCTCCAGGCGCTGGATCTTGGTCAGCGTCTTGCGGCCTTCCGGGACGTAGATGTGGCATTGGCCGCACTTGGCCTCGCCGCCGCACTTGTGGGTGAACTTCTCACCCGATGCCATGATGGCTTCGAGGATGGTCGAGCCTTCGGCAGCTTCGACGGTCTTGCCTGACGGCTTGAGTGTCACTATCGGCATGTCGCTACTCCAATGTTCAAAAATACGGGTCCGGCCTTCCGAACCAGCGACATGCTTCCAGCGCTCGGGGCGGAGTCGGTTGGACCGTCGCCCGGTTTCATTAGGCGTCCGGCTTTTATGCAAGCGATGCGCCATCGAGAAAAATCTTTTCGATCAATGGTTTGGTCCAGGAGTTCCGGCCTTCGGCGATGGCGGCCTGACCATCTTGTCGGCTTGGCGACAGGGATTGTCATGATGACGTCCGCTTTGTCATGTATTGGTTCGGCGCCAGAAATCCCCCATTTCGGCCATGACCGGAGGATACGCTGGCGGGAGTTGCCGGCGGCCCGTTAGGATTGCTGCATCGCACCCAACGGGAGGATCGGATCATGAAGGTGGATTTCCGCTGGCCGCTGTCCGGCGGCGTGATGCAGGCGATCAACCCGATGTCGTTCATGACAAGCCTTATCACCATCAATCCGGGACGGACCAGCAACCCCGACCTGGAGCAGCGGATCGTCAACGAGGTGGCGAGCTATGGCCGGCAGATCGGCCGGATTTCCGATGCGTTGGAGGTGCTGATAAACCGGATCGAAGATCCGGCTCCCAAGGAGTTTTCCCAGGACGAGAAGGACGCGCTGTACTGCTTCCGCCTGACATTGAAGGAGATCCGCCGGTTTCGGGATCTCCACCAATGACCTGCAAGCGATGGGAAAGGCCGGCCCCGGTCAGACTGGCCCAGGTCAGACTGGCCCAGGTCAGGCCGCCCGGTCGATGCCGGCCTGCCTGACGAACTCGGCGCCCAGGCGGTCGAGCAGTCCGATTACCTGATGCGACAGCTGTTCCAGATCGGTCATGCGGGCCGATGCCTCCGCCTCCCGGCCTTCCGTCAGCGACACGAGTACGTCGCGGCCTTTCCGGTGGACGTCCCGATGGGGGGCGAGCAGTTCGCCGAATGCCGTCAGGCTGCTCATCGTCTCGTCCGAGACATTGTCGTACCAGCGGCCGAGCCGGCAGGTGTGATGGGTGCTCAGGTCGGCCGGGGCCAGCTTGATCTTGCCGTCCATGGCCTCGGCTATGCGGTTGACGAAGACGCGGTGGTCGTTCTTCGTCGTCTCGATCAGGCGGCCGATGCTGGCTTTCGACAGCGCTTCCACCTTGGCTTCCGGCAGAAGGGCCTTGGTGAACCGCAGGTGATGGTAGCCGTTGGCGCAGGCGACCGTCACCGCATCCAGCCGGATGCCCTCCGCCGGGATGGCCAGGATCACCAGCGTATCCGGCGCGCAGTTGGCGTCGCAGGCGACCATCGTGCCGTCTTCCGACAGATCGTGCAGGATGACCTGCTCGACGCGCCCCGCCACATGAACCTCGGCATCGATCATGGCGGCGTACCGGCGCTTGGTGCGCCGGTCGGCGATCCGGGACGATGTCCGGACGGCCTTGACCAGCAGCTTGCGCATGCTGGTCATCGACTCTTCCATGCGGCCGGCGCTCTCGTTGACGGCGTGGGACGCCTCGTCCGCCCGGCCGACGCTGCCGGCAACCGACTCCATAAGCTGGTTGACGTCGCCGGCGCGGGCGGCCGTGACGTTGACGTTGCGTGCGATCTCGCTGGTCGCCGCCGTCTGTTCCTCCACCGCCGCCGAGATCCCGGCCGCGACCTGGTCCATCTCGGCGATCGCGCGGGAAACCTCGTCGATCATGCCGACGGTGTCGCGGGTGACCTTCTGGATAGTGGCGACGCGGCTGGTGATGTCCTCCGCCGACCGCGCCGACTGGCTGGCGAGGTTCTTGACCTCGCCCGCGACGACGGCGAAGCCCTTGCCGGCCTCCCCCGCTCGTGCCGCCTCGATCGTGGCGTTGAGCGCCAGCAGGTTGGTCTGGGCCGCGATCTCGCCGATGATCTCGACCACGCGCCCGATCTCCTCGGCGGCTTGGCCCAGCCGGTCCACGACCGCGCGGGCTTCGCTCATCCTGCCGGCGGCCTCGCGCGCGGCGTGCGACGAGCGGCCGACCTGTCCGGATATCTCGGCGATGGAAGCGTGAAGCTGCTCTGCCGCCGACGCGACGGTCTGCGCCGACATCAGCGCATCGTTGGCGGCGCCGGACGCCGCTTCGGTGTCATGCCCGACCGAGACGGTGACGCCGGTCATGGTGTGGGCGCTGGTGACGAGGTCGCCGGTCAGGTTCGATACGCTTTCAATGGTGTCCATCACCTGATGATCGATGCGCTCGATCATGATGTTGACCGCTTCTTCCCGCTCGGCGGTCAGGGCGTCCCAGTAGGTGGACATGGCGACTTCCATGTCGAGTAGCACGGCGCGGCTGACGGCGCCCAGGGTTTCGCCAAGCGTCCTGCGGCTGCCGGCGGTGCTCAGGAAGCTGCTCTGCGCCACGGCCACGGCTGCCAGCAGCTCGCCCAGCACGAAGGCGTAACCCGACACGTACCATTGCGGCGTCAGGCCGATGCGGTGGTGGGTGAAGCCGATCCGGCGGGCCGAATCCTGGTAATTGGCGTCGAAATTGCCGTCGAACAGGACGGCCCAGTGCTTCGCCTGGGCTGCCTTGGCGCAGCGCACCGCGTCGGCGGACCCGAACTTTTCCGCCAGTTCCGGGGCGGCCATCGTTCGTTCGTAGAACTGATCAAGTATGCCGGGCAGTGCTGCCAGAATAGTCGGACGCACCATCTGTAGAAGAGCGGAACTATCCGCGTCCATCCCGCTATATGCTATTTGCCGGTCGAGATCGACACGATTGTTTTCCGCTAACGCCATGGCTGCCTCCAGTTCTTTTCGCGCATTTACCACAAAGAGTATTAATGCTTTGCTGCACGAAAACGGGATTGGGCGGCGACCGATTTACCGGTAGCCGAACAGCATCGTGATGTTGATGCGGCGGTTGAGGTAGCCGGGGCGGAAATCGACGCTTTCGGTGGCATGGACGGCGTCGGAACTGAACAGCAGCGCCCGGTTGCGCCGGTGGCCGATGCGGTGCGGCGTGCCGCCATGGTCGCGGATGAAGTCGTCGAACCGGGGGTTGATCGAATTGTAGTCGTCGAATCCCCAGTCGCCGGGGACCTTGGCCGGGTAGACCAGCAATCCGCCGGCATCGGGGTCCGGGCAGGCGTCGTCGGGGGCGATCCACAGATTGACGTTGACGGCGGCATCGTCGGCGTGCGGCGGGATTCCTGACAGGCGCTGGTCGTATTTGAAGGCCCAGACCTGCCGCAGGACGTGCGGCCCGACGATGTCCGGCAGGGCCGCCTGAATCCCGCGCGCCATGGCGAACAGGATATCGTGGTCGAAGCCTTCCTGAAGATACGCGCCGAGATAGCCGCCGGGATGCTCCAGGTCGAACCAGAAGGTCGATTCCTGGCAGTAGCGCGTCAGTCCGTCCAGTGCCTGGGGCGAGAGCAGCCCGTCGATCACCGCGTAGCCGGGACCGCTGTCGCGGAAGTCCTGGCCGATCCGCGACCAGTCGAGGTCGGGGTTGAGGACGGGGCTTCCATCCAGGACAGGGTCGGCCAGATGGACCATCCTGTTGTAGAGGGACTGGACCGGGGCGAGTTGTTCAGGAGTCAGGGTGAAGACCTCACCGGGTCGGCGCCCGCTGCGGATCAGCTCCGCCGCGAGGTCGCGCAGCGCCGGCAGGATGGCGGCGGCGCCAGCGGGCAGATATCCCAGCGAATCCAGGTAGGTCAGTTGCTCGATGTCGTGGACGAGCTTGGTGATGCTGGCCCGCGCGGCCGGCGGGCCGTCCCCGGTAACGCCGTCGGCCGGCCACCACGCGCTGGCGCGGCGGGGAACCCAGTGACGGCGGTAAAGCTCCCGGACCTCCTCCAGCCTGCCCTGGAACTTCAGGGCGTCGGCCAGCCGGCGCGTATGCCCTTCGTCGCTCGGGTCCAGATCGGCGGCGCGGCGGAGCGCCGCTTCGGCTTCCAGCCAGTCGCCGGCGCGCAGCAGTACCGCGCCCAGCGTGCCCCAGACGGCGGCGGAGTCCGGCGACAGGCTGGCAAGACGCCGGTAGAAGCCGATGGCGTCACGGTCGCGGCCCTCCCGGTTCGCCTGATCGCCGGCCTGGGCCAGCAGGGACTTGGCGGCTTCGTCGCTCGAAGGCAGCTCCGATTGGTCCAATAATCCGACCGCTTCCGCGAAGCGGCCGAGTTCGGCCAGGGCACCGGCGCAGGCGAGAGCGGCGGGGATGCTGCCGGGCAGCAGCGACCGGCACAGGGTCAGCGGCTCCAGCGCTTCTTCCGGTTTCCCCAAGTCCCGCAGCAAGCGGCCCAGCGCGTAGAGCGCCAGGGTATTGGATGCATCGG
>DASQKT010000028.1:0-4562 GCA_035630415.1 Skermanella sp. | reverse complement strand
CACGCCCAGCGATGGATCGATTCAGCCGTGGCGTTGAAGCCCATCGTCCAGCGCCAGAACAAGGCTCCGCGCTCGAACGCCGTTCCCCGGTCGACGATCTGCTCGACCTCCCGCTCGCCGCCGAACCGGCTGATCGCCAGCACGGTGGCGCCGTGCATCGCGAACAGCAGCGTCGATCCGTAGAGGAAGACGATGGAGAGCATGTGGAACGGGTTGTAGAACAGGTTGCCGTAGCGGATGGAGAAGGCCGCCGTCCAGTCCAGGTGGGGGAAGATCCCGAAGGGCACCGCCTCGGCCCAGCTTCCCATCAGGACGGGCCGGATCAACCCTAAGACAAGGTACAGCCAGATCGCGGCGGCGAAGGCCCAGGAGACGTGGGTGCCGATGCCGAGCGCCCGTGCCCGCCGGTAGGTCCTCAGCCACCACAGCATGATCGAGGTGGTCAGGAAGAAGCCGGTCATGATCCACCAGCCGCCCTCGTCCAGCGGCGGCAGACTGAGGCCGTAGACGGGAGCCGGCGGCTCCAGCGCCAGCCAGGGCAGTTGCCGGAGGAACTGGACCGGGTCCCAGTTGACGGAGGCCCACATGTTGAGCCCGATGATCTCGAAGGCGATGACGCCGCAGAGGATCGAGGCGAGGCCGGTCCAGCCCAGGTAGACCGGTCCCAACTGCGCGTCGCCGATCCGGCCGAGCAGGTGGACGAAGCGGGGCTTCCACGACCGGACCCAGGGTCCGCGTGTCAGGGGCACGCCGGCATAGGCCGGGCCGCGCACCTGTACTTGCGTGAAGATGTTCTGATATTCCGCCATAACCGCCTCCTCAGCGCCAGATCGGAAGGTCGAGCCACCAGTTCCACCATTCCGGCCAGCCTCGGGTCCAGAAGGGGCCGCTGATGATGATGCACACCGCACTCCAGAACCCGGCGTTCAGCGCCAGGAACAGGCCCAGCCGGTGGATGCCGAGCGTGCCGATCGACCAGCCGATGGTGTCGCGGAAGAAGGTGTTCTCGTGCTCTGCCGTCTTGACCACTTTTTCGTAGGCCGGCGGGTTGGCGGCGGCCAGCACCAGCGAACCGTGGAGGGACAGCGCGAAGGTGGTCGTGAAGAAGAAGCTCACGGCCAGCATGTGTGCCGGGTTGTAGTGGAAGTGCAGGTACTGGTATCCGACGTTCGACACCCAGTCCAGATGGCTGAGGATGCCATAGGGGAAGCCGTGTCCCCAGGCGCCCAGCAGCACCGGCCGGATCACCACCAGCGAGAAATAGGCGAAGATCGCGAAGCCGAAGGCGACCGGGACATGCAGGCCCATGCCGAGCTTGCGGGCGATCTCGGCCTGCCGGAAGGCCCAGGACACGAAGGCGCCGAGCGCACAGATCGTTATGATCTGCCAGAGGCCGCCTTCCCTCAAGGGGGCGGCGCCCAGGCCGTATTTGAGATCGGGAGGTGCGATGTTGATCTGCCAGACGTTCCAGGTCGGCCCCAGCGACGCGCCGTAGAGGATCAGTCCGGTGCCCAGGAATGAAAAGAAGATCGTCAGGACGCCGAAGAAGCCGACATAGAACGGCCCGACCCAGAAGTCGAAAAGATCCCCCCCGATAAGCGTCCCGCCGCGGACGCGGTACTTTCTCTCGAAATTCAGCATGGCCATGGCCGGTTTCCCCGTATTTGTTGGCCCCGCCCGAGGCGGGAGAGGCCGGGGGAATCCCCGGTCTCACCCGTCTGTCCGTTCAACCCCTGGGGTCGTCATTTGCCCGCAGGAAGTGGCGCCATCTGTGAGGTGGCGGTACGGGCCGTGTGCGGGCCGTCCAGCCAGTTGAACCGGTCAGTGCTGAGCAGGATGAAGTGGATCAGCAGGGCCAGTGCGAACAGGAAAGTGAAGAGGGCGATCAGCGTCCTGCGCGGATCGAACAGCAACCATACACGCCACATGACGGCCTCCTTATGCGATGAAGCTCTTGATTGATTCGAACGCGACGGTCACGCCATCATGCAGGGTGCCGTCCATCAGGGACGAATAGCCCTGCGGTCCCGGCAGCCAGGGACGCCACAACCAGACGAGGATGTGGGCCAGGAAAGCGACGCCGACGAAGATGGCGAAGCTCTGCATGAAGATTTTGTGGAACTCCCTCGCTTCCGGTTCGGTGAGCCCTGACAGCGACACGTCGGGGGTTCCCCGGTCGGAAGGCAGGCGCCCACCACTACTGCTCGTGGTGTCAGACATCTACAGACCTCCTGGTGAGTGGCTGGACGGTCATCGCTAATGAAGGACCGTATCGCCATGGACGCGCGAAGTTCGCGCTTCTGACGCCGGAGCGGGAACATGTCCCGCTCCGGCGGGTGGGATGCCGCCGATGTGGCCGGCGGCTCCGCCGCCAACGTGATCGGCGGTTACTCGGGATGCGCCAGCCTGCCGGGCCGAACGTTCGGCCTCGTCGCGCAGGCGTTTGGCGGCCGAGATTCGGATCAGGACGGGCTCGGCTTCCACCAGCTCGTCGAGCGCCGCCCGCGCTTCCTCGTCCCACGGCAGTTCGGCGTGGAGACGGGACGGCGTCGCATCGACCTTGTCGAGGTCGGTGCCGAGCGGCAGGATGTTGAAGAGCGCGTCGAACAGCGCGTTGCAGACTTCCTGGATGACGTATGTCGCCCCCGCGTAGCCCATGAACGGCGTGCCGGTATGGCGGCGGATGATCGCTCCGGGGAAGGAGGCCGGGATATAGACCGCCTTCGGGCCGGGGCGCGATCCGGCTTCCGCCAGATACATGCGCTCGTTGTAGCTGCCGAAGAGGATCAGCGGCGTCTTCGTGTGGACGAGGTTGCGAACCTCCGCGTTGTCGGTCTTGGCGCCGGCGCAGCGCGATACCGCGAAGGTGCAGGGAAGACCCATTTCCTCTTCCAGGAAGTGGCGGACGCCGCGCGTGTAGGTCTCGTTCGCGACGATGGCGAAGCTGGCCGTGCCGAAGAAGTCCTGGGTGACGGAGCGCCACAGGTCCCAGACCGGCTTGATGGTGGTCAGCTTCTCCCGCTCGATGAACGGCTCGGGATCGAGGCCGAGGATCTCGCCGAGCGTGCGGAGGAACTTGGTGGTCGAGTGCAGGCCGATGGGAGCCTGGAGGTAGGGCTTTTCCAGGGACTCGCAGAGCAGCCGGCCGAACTCCCGGTACAGGCAGACATTGGCTTCGGCATCGGCCAAACGCGGCACGTCGTTCAGGTGGCTTCCCATCGGGAAGGTCAGGTTGATCTCCGCCCCGATGCCCTCGACCAGCCGGCGGATCTCCGCCAGATCGGACCACATGTTGAAGGTGCCGTAGATCGGGCCGATGATGTTGACGCGGGGCTTGGCGCCGTCCGGCCTGGGCTTCGGGGCCGCTTTGCGCTTGCCCCGGAACTCGGTCCACAGCCAGTTCAGCGCGCGGTCGGCGCTCTGCCACTGGTCCTCGTCGATGGTGCGGGGCAGGAAGCGCTGGATGCCGGTGCCTTCGGGGGTGACTCCCCCGCCGATCATCTCGGCGATGGAACCCGTTACGACGACGCTGGGCTTTTTAGGATCAAGCGTGCCGTGGGCGCGCTTCATGGCGCCTTCGGTGCCGTGGCGGCCTAGCTCTTCCTCACCCAGGCCGGTGACGACGATGGGCAGCTCGTGCGGCGGCAGCGCGTCGGTGTAGTGCAGGACCGCCGTGACCGGCAGGTTCTCGCAGCCGACGGGGCCGTCGATGATGACCTGCAATCCCTTGATCGCCGTGAAGGCGTAGACGGCGCCCCAGTAGCCGCCCGCCCGGTCGTGGTCGAGGACTAGCATGCGGCAGGCTCCCCGAAGAAGCTGCGCATCTCTTCGAAGCGCGCGGTGTTGGACAGGGCGGCGTTGACCACCTGGGCGAGGGAGCCGGCGCCGGCGACGCCCATCAGGGGCCGGGCGGAGATCAGGTTGGTGAAGTAGAGCGACGGGATCGCCATCTCCTTGGCGCGCTGGACGATCGGCGTGGTTCCGATGGCGAGGTCGGGGCGGAACTCCTTCAAGGCGGCCAGATCGTGTTCCAGCGAGGCGCGGTATTGGACCATGACTCCGGCGGCTTCCAGCCACTCGCGGTCGGCATCGGACCAACGGGTGCGGGGACAGGCGGTGCCGACATAGCGGACATCGGCGCCGCTCTCGACCAGCAGGCGGGCGACCAGCAGTTCGGAGCCTTCGTAGCCCGACAGGGTGATCCGGCCCTTGACCGGCTTGGCGGCCAGCGCGCCCTTGATCGGGGGAAGTATGCGGTTGAGTGCGGCGTCGATGGTAGCGGTCGGGACGTTGAAGGCGTCGCCGATCGACTTCAGCCAGGCGGCGGTGCCGTCGTAGCCGACCGGTGCGGAGCCGACGATGGTCCGGCCCGCCGCTTCGAACTCGCGGAACGATGCCGTGTAGAAGGGATGGATGGCGGCGGCCACCGGGCAGTCGAGGGCGGCGTACAGCTCGCGCCACTCCCGCGTCGGAACCACGGGGCCGGCCGACAGCCCGAGCGGCTCCAGCATCATGCCGATGCCGACGGGATCGGCCGGGAACATCTCGCCGATCAAGGCGAC
>DASQKT010000027.1:0-4815 GCA_035630415.1 Skermanella sp. | reverse complement strand
TTCCATGACAAGGGCTACGAGTTCAAGTCCGACGAGGCGCATATCGACGTCCGGGCCGGAAACGCCTGGGGCGATCTGCCCGTGACGGGGCAGGGACCGTTCGGCGAGATCTTCTCCCGTGGGTTCCGGCTGTTCGACAGCGGCGCCACCATCGTCTTCAACGGTCCCGCCCACCTCGATCTGGCGGCGGGGCTGACGGAATCCGGCGGTCCGGCGGGGGCTACCCGGTCATCGGCGCGACCTTCAGGGGCTGCGACCCCGAATCCAGAAATTCCCGAAGCGCCGCCCTCGGTGGCGGAACGCACGGCGCCAGAGCAGTCCCCACCGGAGCAGACCCAGCGATGAAAACGCGTTTTCGCAACATAGCCATTGCTCCGGTACTGGCCGCCCTTACGGCTCTCATGATCCAGACGGCTCCGGCGCCGGCCCAGGTGCCGGGGGCCGGTTCTGGACAGGGACTTCCCATCGCCGTCGATGCCGATCAGGCGATCGAGTGGCACCAGGAGCAGAAAGCCTATGTGGCGCGCGGCAACGCGGTCGCCAAACGCGGCGACGTGACGATCACCGGCGATACGCTGGTGGCCTATTACCGTGACATACCGGCCGGCGGGACCGAGATCTTCCGGCTGGCGGCCGACGGCAAGGTGCATATCTTCTCGCCGACCCAGAACGTCTATGGCGACCGCGCCGTCTACGATGTCGACAAGTTGGTCGCCGTCGTCACCGGGTCCAATCTCAGGCTGGTCACGCCGACCGATGTCGTGACCGCGCGCGACAGCCTCGAATACTGGGAAACCCAGAAGCTTGCGGTGGCGCGCGGCGATGCCATGGCGGTGCGGGAGCAGAACCGTGTCAACGCGGACGTCCTGGTCGGCCTGTTTGCCGACGGCGCCGACGGCAGCATGGAGATGACGCGCATCGACGCCCAGGGAAACGTCGTGATTACCACCCCGACCGATGTGGCGCGGGGGCGGCAAGGCGTCTATAACCTCAAGACCGAAATCGCGACCCTGACCGGTGACGTGCGCTTGACCCGTGGCGAGAATCACCTGAACGGCCAGACCGCCGAGGTGAACATGAAGACCGGAATCAGCCGACTGCTCAGTACCGGCGACCGCAGCGGCGGACGGGTGAAGGGGTTGTTCATTCCGGGGCAGCAGCCAGGTGGCGGTCAGCCGCCCGCTCCCAAGGCCGCTCCCCAAACACCTTCCCCAGCGGCACCCGGAGGTGCCACCAATTGAGCATCCGGGAATTCAAGAGAATGGATCGCTCCGACGGCCCGCCCGGTCTCGCCAAGCCTGCCGGCGGACCGGGGCCGCGCCTGATCGCCGACAATCAGGGGCTTACGGCAAGCAACCTGGGCAAGCAGTACAAGAAGCGGCCGGTTCTGCGCGACGTCAGCGTCACCGTCCAGCGCGGCGAAGCGGTCGGGCTGCTGGGACCGAACGGCGCCGGCAAGACGACCTGCTTCTATATCATTACCGGGCTGATCTCGCCCGACTATGGCACGATCAGCCTGGACGGCCAGGATATCACGGCACTGCCCATGTACCGCCGCGCCCGGCGCGGCATCGGCTATCTGCCGCAGGAAGCGTCGATCTTCCGGGGGCTGTCCGTGGAGAACAATATCCGGGCCGTGCTTGAGGTTGTCGAGTCGGACCGTGATGCGCGCGAAGCGCGGCTAGACGAGCTTCTGGCCGAGTTTTCCATCTCCCACCTCCGGCGAACTCCGGCACTGGCGCTTTCCGGCGGCGAACGGCGCAGAGTCGAGATTGCGCGGGCTCTCGCCTCGCAGCCGCATTTCATTCTGCTGGACGAACCGCTGGCCGGCATCGATCCGATCGCCGTCAACGACATCCGCGAGTTGGTTACCCACCTGCGCGATCGGGGTATCGGCGTACTCATAACTGATCACAATGTAAGAGAAACGCTGGAGATCGTCGATCGGGCATACATTTTGCACGATGGTATGGTACTGATGGAGGGAGAGCCGTCGGAGATCGTGGCCCACAAGGATGTGAGGCGGGTCTACCTCGGCGAAAGGTTCAGTCTCTAACCACCTTCCTGGTACCATGGCGCTTTCACAACGTCTCGACCTCAGGCAGACCCAGTCGCTCGTCATGACTCCGCAGTTGCAGCAGGCTATCAAGCTGCTGCAACTGTCGAACATGGAACTGTCGGACTACGTAGACCGCGAGGTCGAACAGAATCCCCTGCTGGAGCGCGACGATTCAGAGTTCGGCGGCGGCGACGGCAGCGCCTCTCCCGATGCCGGAAGAGGCGCTGGCGGAGGCGGCGAGGGAAACCAGGGCGGCGCTGAAGGCGGGGCCGGCGTCAATAGTCCGAACCAGCAGGATCAGGGACCGGCGGTCAATCCCGCAGACCAGCGCCAACTCGATACCCATGAACTGACGACGTCGGAACATATGGCCGGCGGAGCCGATTCGCCGCTCGACACGGATTTCGAGAACGTCTGGACCAACGGCAGCGCCGCCGACGGCAGCTTCGACGGCGGAGAGGCGTTCGGCGACTGGTCGTCGCGGGGCGGCGGCGGCAATTTCGAGGACGGCGACTTCAATCTGGAACAGACGCTCAGCGGCGACCTGAGCTTGCGAGACCACCTGATTGGCCAGATGAACGTCGATTTGACCAACCCCGTGGACCGGCTGATCGGGCTGGCGCTGATCGATCTGCTGGACGCCGCCGGCTACGTCACCGGCAGCCTCACCGATCTGGCCGAACAACTGAACTGCGACCTGGACCATATCGAAGGGGTCCTTGCGCGCGTGCAGCGCTTCGATCCGCCCGGCATCTTCGCGCGCAATCTCGCTGAATGCCTAGCGATCCAGTTGCGGGAGCGCAATCGCCTCGACCCCGCGATCCAGGCCCTGCTCGACAATCTGGAACTGCTGGCCGCGCGCAACGTGCCGGCCCTGCTGAAGGTCTGCGGCGTCGATGCCGAGGATCTGTCCGACATGGTCAGCGAGATCCGGACGCTCGATCCCAAGCCGGCGCTGCGCTTCGACCATCAGGTGGTCCAGACCGTCACGCCCGATATCCTGATGCGGGCACAGCCCGGCGGCGGCTGGCTGATCGAACTGAATACCGAGACCTTGCCGCGCGTGCTGATAAACCAGCGCTACTTCGCCCAGGTCAGCGGTGAGTGCCGCAACAAGGCGGAGAAGGAATATGTCGCCGAGCGCTTCCACTCCGCCAACTGGCTGGTCAAGTCGCTGCACCAGCGCGCCAACACGATCTTGAAAGTTGCAACCGAAATCGTCCGTCAGCAGGACCTGTTCTTCGTCAAGGGCGTTCAGTCGCTGCGCCCGCTGATCCTGCGCGACATCGCGGAGGCGATCGGCATGCACGAATCGACCGTCAGCCGGGTTACCACCAACAAGTTCATGGCGACTCCGCGCGGTGTGTTCGAGTTGAAATACTTCTTCACCTCCTCGATCTCCGGGGCGGATGGCGAGGCGGCGCACTCGGCGGAGGCGGTAAGGTTCCGGATCAAGGCTCTGATCGATGGAGAACCGCCCGCCGGCATTCTTTCCGATGATCGTATCGTGGAGATTCTCAAATCCGATGGGATCGAGATTGCGCGCCGCACGGTGGCAAAGTATCGTGAGGCTATGCGCATCCCGTCATCCGTTCAGCGCCGCCGTGAAAAGTCGATGAGACTTTGACAACCAGACCGGCGGAAACGGACGGAGGATAGGGGTTCGCCAATCCGGGAACGGTTTGCAGCCATGAGGCTGTTTGAAACTATAGGGAGGCGTCATTATCGTCACGGCCCAGCAGTGACGCCACCCTGCTTGATCCCAAAAATACGGGCCCAGAACACCGGACAACCTACGTCATGCACCTATCCGTCAAAGGCAAACAGCTTGACGTCGGGGACGCTCTGCGTACCCACGTCGATGAAAGCCTAACCGCCATCGTAGGCAAATACTTCGGTCGCCCGATTGAAGCCAATGTGGTCTTCTCGCGTGAGGCGCACCTTTTCAAAGCCGACATTTCGGTGCATGTCGGCCGCAATATCCTTCTGCAAAGCAATGCGGAAGCCAGCGAGCCGTACCCAGCTTTCGATACGGCTGCCGACAAGATCGCCAAGCGCCTGCGCCGTTACAAGCGCCGTCTGAAGGACCATCATAAGGGTGGCGAAAACGGTGCCGACGGCATCCTTGCCTTCGAGACGCTTCCCGCGACCAAGTACATTCTGGAAGCGGAGCCCGAAGACGCCCATATGGACGGGCATGACGAGGATGCGCACGACGCGGCCCCGGCATCGTCCGGCGCCGGCCAGGACGACAACAATCAGCACGTGGTCATCGCGGAGATGACGACGGCGATCGATACCCTTACCGTGAGTGAGGCTGTCATGCGTCTGGATCTTGCGGAGCTTCCGGCTCTGATGTTCCGCAATCGCGCTCATGGCGGCCTGAACATGATCTATCGCCGGCAGGACGGTAACGTCGGCTGGATCGATCCCGCAGGTTCTCAGGGAGCCGGTGCCTGACCGGGCACCGCTTTAGACGCTTATGATAGATTTGATTACGCCCCAGAGCATCATCGCCAACCTGCGCGCCGGCAGTAAGAAGCAGGCGTTGCAAGAGTTGGCGAAAAAGGCGGCGGACCTGACCGGGCAGCACGAACGCGCTGTTTTCGACGTGCTGCTCGAGCGTGAAAGGCTTGGTACGACCGGCGTGGGACATGGCATCGCCATTCCCCATGGCAAGCTGTCCAACCTGGAGCATGTCTATGGTGTTTTCGCCCGGCTGGAACGGCCGGTCGATTTCGATGCCATCGACGATC
>DASQKT010000026.1:0-5571 GCA_035630415.1 Skermanella sp. | reverse complement strand
GCGGGAGCCAGCCGAAGGTCGATCTTGTCGGCAACGCCGGCTTCCTCCCAGTAGCGTCGCGCCACGTCGGTCCATTCCACGCTGACGTCGCAGGCGACGACCCGGCCTTCCGGCGGAATTGCCAGCGCCGCGATCATGGCGCTGTAGCCGGTGAATGTGCCGATATCGAGCGTCCGCCTCGCCCGCAGCAGTTCCAGCACCAGCGTCAGCAACTGCCCTTCTTCCGGCGCTATCTGATAGTGACCGTGGGTCAGCTTCGCCGTTTCGTCCCGCAGACGCGTAAGGATGGGCGGCTCGCGCAGCGAGTTGTCGAGGATGTACCGGTGGATGTCGGGGGGCAGGAAGACGGACTGCTGGGTCAAGGCTGGACCTCGTCGGATTATTGCGGGGGAGGGCGGGTCAGGAGGGGAGGGACCAGTGGCTTATTGCCACAGGGTTACATATATATGCGGGTGTCGGAAATTTCTTGGGGAGAGTTCCAGAGCGGTGGGTTGCTGCCGCCTCGATCATGTTGTATGTCACGCATCGGCGGAACGTAGCGCAGTCTGGTAGCGCATCTGCTTTGGGAGCAGAGGGTCCCGAGTTCGAATCTCGGCGTTCCGACCATTGCGAGAAGTCGTGGAGAAGCGAACCATGCAGGTGCGTATTTATCAGCCCAGCAAGTCGGCCATGCAGTCCGGCCGAGGCAAGACTCATGATTGGGTTCTGGAATACGAAAACGCGACGCCACGGCGCGCGGAACCCCTGATGGGTTGGATCGCTTCCGGCGACACCCTCAATCAGGTCCGTCTCAAGTTCCCGACCAAGGAAGAGGCAACGGCTTTCGCCGACCGCAAGGGTTGGGAATACATCGTCCAGGACGCCCACCAGCGCCGCGTCCGCCCCCGCAACTACGCCGACAATTTCCGCCCCGACCGCGTCCGCTGAGGACGCGCAGGGGCCACCCGCATCACGCGGCGCCCTTAGCTCAGCTGGATAGAGCACCCGCCTTCTAAGCGGACGGTCGCTGGTTCGAATCCAGCAGGGCGCGCCATAAAAAACCCAGTAAAATCAATAAAACAACCCCGGCTCGCCGGGGTTGTCTGGCTTCTGGTACGGTGGAAATACGGCGCTGGACGATTATTATCAAAGCGCTATAGATCTAGGCTCGATTTTAGACGCTTGTCATGCATGATTTACACAATTGGTTTTAAAGTATCTAAATCTCGAGATAAATCATGAGCCTGATTCACAATGAGCGGCTAAAGCTGCGTGCGAATGCGCTGGACCGTGCATCAACCGCCTGTCTGGCGGTTGGCTTTCTTGGCCCCGTGGTCGCATTCATGTACGGTGTGGGAGGCGGCGGGACCCCGCGATTGATTCTTGCCGTCGGCAGCTCCATCTGGCTGAGTGCGGCTGTAGCACTTCACCTGTTGTCCTGGCGGTCATTGGGAGGTCTGCGATGAACTGGTTATGGGTCTACGCCTACGTGGTGATGCCGGTTGCAGTCGTAGCACTCGGATACGCCGCCGTCCGCTGGGATGAGCGCAAGGACCATGACTCTGCTGACAAGCACCATGGATCGGCGGAGTGATGTGCATCGTAAACGCGGCTTCCAGCCGCGTTGAGTGCTCGGATACGCGCACTTTTCCTCCTGCGCGGTGCTTTCGTATCCATCAAAACCGCTGAAGCGTGGAGGCAACGCGGCTGGAAGCCGCGTCTACGGCCACTGTCGGCGAAACAAACTCACCATACCGAAACGCTATAAAAGCTGAACAGAAAATTAAAAAGCTGAACAGAAAATTACGTCGATGGTTGACGCACTTGGTACAGGCTTTTCTCCCCTCCCTGACAATCCGTCGCAGTGGGTCTAAGGTATCATATACAGCCACCCCCGTGATGATGCATTCATAGGGCCATCAGCAGGCCAAACATTGAAGCGGCAAAGGGGGACGAAATGATCCATCAGGCTCTTGATAAGTTGAATGGCAAGGTCGCCATCCGTTCGAAGTATGATAACTTCATCGGTGGCAAGTGGGTGGCTCCGGTCCAGGGTCGTTACTTTACCAACATTACCCCGATTACCGGCAAGCCGGTTGGCGAGATCGCTCGTTCCACTGCCGAAGACATCGAATTGGCTCTCGACGCTGCCCACAAGGCGCGCGAGAAGTGGGGTCTTACTTCTCCGGCCGATCGCGCGAAGGTCCTGAACCGCATCGCCGACCGCATGGAAGAGAACCTGGACCTGCTGGCGCTGGTCGAGACCATCGACAACGGCAAGCCGATCCGCGAGACGACCCATGCCGACCTGCCGCTGGCGGTCGATCACTTCCGTTATTTCGCCGCCTGCATCCGCGCTCAGGAAGGCTCCGCCGCCGAGCTGGACAGCACCACGGTCGCCTATCACTTCCACGAGCCGCTCGGCGTCGTCGGCCAGATCATTCCCTGGAACTTCCCGCTGCTGATGGCCGTGTGGAAGCTGGCTCCCGCCCTTGCCGCCGGTAACTGCGTCGTCCTGAAGCCGGCCGAGCAGACCCCGATGGCAATCATGGTCCTGGTCGAGCTGATCGCCGACCTGCTGCCGGAAGGCGTGCTGAACATCGTCAACGGCTTCGGCGTCGAAGCCGGCAAGCCGCTGGCTCAGAACCGCCGCATCGCCAAGATCGCCTTCACCGGCGAGACGACGACCGGCCGACTGATCATGCAGTACGCTTCGGAAAACATCATCCCCTGCACGCTGGAACTCGGCGGCAAGTCGCCGAACATCTTCTTCTCCGACGTCATGGCCGAAGACGACGATTTCTTCGACAAGGCGCTGGAAGGTTTCGCGATGTTCTCGCTGAACCAGGGCGAAGTCTGCACCTGCCCGAGCCGTGTCCTGATCCAGGAGAGCATCTACGACCGCTTCATGGAAAAGGCGATCGAGCGGGTCAACAAGGTGAAGCAGGGCAACCCGCTCGACAGCTCCACCATGATCGGCGCTCAGGCGTCGAACGACCAGCTCCACAAGATCCTGTCCTACATCGAGATCGGCAAGGCCGAAGGCGCCAAGGTGCTGACCGGCGGCAACCGCGCCGTCCTGGATGGCGAGCTGTCCGAAGGCTACTACGTCCAGCCGACCGTGCTGGAAGGCAACAACAAGATGCGCGTCTTCCAGGAAGAGATCTTCGGGCCGGTCGTCTCCGTGACCAGCTTCAAGACCGAGGAAGAAGCCCTCCATATCGCCAACGACAGCCTCTACGGCTTGGGCGCCGGCGTGTGGAGCCGCGACGGCAACCGCGCCTACCGCATGGGCCGTGGCATCCAGGCCGGCCGCGTCTGGACCAACTGCTACCACCTGTATCCCGCGCACGCCGCTTTCGGTGGTTACAAGCAGTCGGGTATCGGCCGTGAGAACCACAAGATGATGCTCGACCACTACCAGCAGACCAAGAACCTGCTGGTCAGCTACAGCCCGAAGGCGTTGGGCTTCTTCTAAGCCCGGATCTCCAGGACCGACGGTAAACCTCGCCGGTTCCTTGCTTCCGCCTCGCCGCGGGAGTGGGGGACCGGCTTGGTCTTTGTGGGAGGATAAGAAACATGGTCGAACGGGTCACCGTCACGCCGGCCGCCGAAGCGGTCATCGCCACCCTGAAGTCTATCCACGGAAATCTGGCGTTCCATCAATCGGGCGGCTGCTGTGACGGCAGCGCCCCGATGTGCTTTGCGGAAGGTGAATTCCGCACCGGCGCGCAGGATATCCATCTCGGCGAGATCGCGGGTTGCCAATTCTTCATCGGGGCCGCCCAGTTCGAATACTGGTCGCATACCCAGTTGATCATCGACGTGGTGCCCGGCCGTGGCTCCGGCTTCTCGCTGGAAGCGCCGGAGGGCGTGCGCTTCCTGACCCGCAGCCGGGTTTTCAGCGACGAGGAGATGGCGGAGCTTGAAGCGGCCGGGCCTCCGGCTACCGGCGCCAACTGATCCTGCGATACGCCTGTTGCTTCCCGGTTCCGGTGGTGCATCTTGTGTGGTGCACAGATCGAAGAATTTCCGGGGACCATGGACAGCATCACACAGAGCCTGCTCGGCGCGGTCGTAGCGCAGGCTGGATTTCGACGCACGCTTGGCCGCAAAGCGATGTTGGCAGGGGCCTTGCTGGGGGCCGTGCCCGACCTGGACGTGGTCGCGGGGCTGTTCGGTCCCTATGCCAACTGGCTTTATCACCGAGGCATCACGCATTCGATCTTCTTCGGTCCCGTCGTCGGGCCGCTGTTCGGATGGGCGCTGTGGCGCTTCTTCCGCTGGCGGGCGATGCGCAGGGGCGGCACCGGCATGCTGGCCGGACCGGAAGAATTATGGGCCTGGATCTGGCTGGCGATTTTGGCCCTGTTCACCCATCCCATCATCGACGTCTTCACCAGCTACGGCACGCAGTTGCTGGCGCCGTTTTCGCGGCACCGCTTCGCCATCGATGCGTTGCCGATCATCGATCCCGTCTACAGCTTGGCGCTGATCGCGGCGCTGGTCGTGGGGACCTTTGCCCGTCGAACACCGGGGGTTGCGGTGGGGGCCGCTGCGGCGGCACTGCTGTTCATCTGCGGCTGGACGCTGATGGGCTGGGCGATCAACGAGAACATCCGGGCCGAGGCGCGTCAGCAATTGAAGACGGCCGGCCAGCCGGTCCAGAACGTCCTGGCCTATCCGCAGCTCTTCCAGCCGTGGTTCCGCCGTGTCGTCGCCGAGACGCCGGACAGCATCATGGTCGGCTACTACTCGATCATGGCCGGAGGAACGATCGAATGGACCACCCATCCGATCCAGCATGATCCGCTGATAGACCGGGTCGCGGCGACGCCAGAGGCTGGAATTTTCCGCTGGTTCGCCATGGACAAGCTGTGGTGGCGGGTTGTCGAGAATGCGGAAGGCGCGGCCGTCGAGGCCTTCGACTATCGCTACGGCATGATGGGCAATACCGAGCTAGGCTTCTGGGGTATCCGAACCCAGGTGGACCGGGACGGACAACTCCTCGGGCCGCCTGAAAGCTTTCAGACCCCGCGTTCCGCCACAAGGTCCGACCTGAGCGAATACTGGCGACGCATCTGGGGATAGGAGCTTTACGCTGGGTCGGGCGCGATCAGAATAGCTCGATCTCGTTATCGTCGGTGCTGTCTCCGGCGGCATCGCTTGTCCCGTCGGCTGAAACGTCCAGCGCGCCGATGCCATCGAGAGCCGTGCCGCCCAGCAGCAGTCCACGCAGGAATCGCTGGCGGGTCACGCCGATTTCCAGGCGCGACAGCAGGCCGGTAAGCCATTCCGACTGGTCGGGCGGAGAAGGGGAAACTACAGCGCCGGTCGCTGCTTCCAACTCTTCCAGGCCGCCCTTCATCATCATCATGCCGTCGATGACATGCTCGAAACGCTGTTTCGCCAGATCCTGGAACTGCAACCGGGTGACGATCTGGCCGATGTTGCGGGTCATCGTGTCGGACGCGACGACGGCGTCGCTCAGGACTGCCGTGAAGTGCTCGGCCTGGACGATCAGGCCGGACATGGCGCTGTCGATCCGCTCCTTCGCCAGAAGCTGGGGCGACAGGTCGGTGTCGGCGATGG
>DASQKT010000025.1:0-6264 GCA_035630415.1 Skermanella sp. | reverse complement strand
CGGATCGCCATCCGCTCGTTCTCCTCGCTCGCCTTGTCCAGCGCCGCGTTGAGGAACTTGCCCTTGTGGTAGGCGGCGGCTTCCACCGTGCCGGCGGCGGGCGTCCGGTTGACGTGGACGTTGAAGACGTTGAGGAAGATGCTGACGCGCAGGCGGGGCTGGTCGCCCATGCCGAGTTCCTTCGGGGGCACCGCCGGCACGATCATCTGGACCGTCCCGTCCGCCGGGCTGACCAGCAAGCCGGGCCGGGTCGGCACCACGCGGTCGGGATCGCGGAAGAAATAGACGCACCACGCGGTCAGGATCGCCCCGGCCCAGCCGAGCGGCTGGGCGACGAAGGCGAGGACGGCGGTGACCGCGGCGAAGACCGCGATGAAGGGCCAACCGGCCCGGTTGATCGGAACGACGACGGATTGCAGTGCGGACATGGTCGGAGGCTTGTTCCTGCGATGTGCTGGCGGCGGAATGCGCCGGACCCCGTTACTTATGACACCGGAGCGCCAATGCAAACCAGCGCAACCGGTTTGGGCGGCGCATTTACCGCATATTAAGTCGCGAAACGTGATTCTGCGCCGCCACGGCCGCGGGTGATGCGGCCATTTCTTTTCCCGAGTAGTGTTTTCCGGGACAGGCGAGTGATCGACATGCAGCCTCTTGCAGAAGTTTCCCAGGCGGCCCTGCCGCTCCGGCTGGGCACCGTCCATGTCAACGCGGACGGCCTGCTCGGCATCGCCGCCACCCCTGCCCCGTCGAAGCAGCGTTTTGCGATCGACGACGTGCTGTACCACGTCTCGATCGACCCGGTCGGCGACGGCAGCCGGTTCCGGATCTGGGCGGAGCTTGGCTATGTGCCCTATACGGCGCAGTCGCCCCAGCGCCGGCGCGACATCCTGGCGATCCTGCGCGCGACCCAGCATCTGGCGCGGTCCTGCTTCGTGGTCGACGGCGGGCAGAAGATCCTGGTTATCGGCGAGTCGCATGTCGAGGAACATATCGACGTGACCGGCGTGGTGTACGAAACGGTCCAGTTCCTTCAGGAGGTCCGGCCCTACCTGCGCATCCTGTCCGATTTCCTCTGAGGCAGGAGTCAGGGGTCAGTTCACCTGCGGAACGGTGAAGATCTGGCCGGGATATATCAGGTCGGGATCGCGGATCTGGGTCTGGTTCGCCTCGTAGATCAGGCTGAAGCGGATGCCGTCGCCATAGGTCCGGCGGGCGATGCGCCACAGGCTGGCGCCGGGCTGGACCACGACGTTCTGGCCGGCGGGCAGGTTCGATGCGGCCTGATCGGCCATCTGGAAGGGAATTTCCGCGCGGGCGCCGACACGGCCGTCGCCCGAGACATGGTCGGCCCGCAGGGTGTAGCGGCCGGGCCGGACCGGCCGGTCCGGTGTCAATCCCCAGCGCCCCTCGGCGTCGGAGACGGAGTGGCCGATCAGGATGTTGTCCAGATAGACCTGTATGCGGGCGTTGACCGGCGCGTGCCCGCCGATGTTGACCCTGCCGTCGGGACCGTAATCGACGACATCGACCGTTACGCCGCCGGGCGGCAGAGGGGCCGCTCCCAGTGCTGGGACGGTGTTTCCCGCGGAGGCCACGCGCTTGCCGGAAACCGCCGGCGGCGCCTGGAGCAGCGCCGGAGGGCCGCTGCCGTCCCTGGGAACGGCGAGCGCCAGCGCGCCGGAACGCTCGGCCGCCGGCTGTCCCGCGACATCCTTTGCCGGTTCCGGCACGACCAGCACGACGATGTCGCTGGACTGCACGGCTTCCGCCGCATCCGGAAGCTTCGCGGACAGGCTGAGTTGCCGTCCGCCTGGGGCGAGGGTGTCTTCGGGCAGCAGCACCCATTCGCCGCGCTGGTCGGCCGTCGCCCGCCCGATCGGCCGGCCGGCGTCTAGCACGGTAACGAGGGCATGGGGTTCCGCCCGGCCGGCGATCACGGCGTTGCCCTGAGGGTTGACCCGGACGACGTCGAAGGTGGGCACGGAACTGGGCGGAAGCCTGGAAGCCGCCGGGGTCTGCGGCGGCGGCTCCGGCGGCGGCGCGGATGGCACCGCTTGCTGGACCGGGTCCGGTTTCGGCTGGACGGCGGGTGCTGGCGCGTTCGGCGAGACTGGGGCGGTCAGCGCCGCCACCTCGGGCGAGTCCACCTGATTGGCCGAAGTCATGATATGGGCCGCGCCAAGGAACGCGACTCCGATGCCTCCGATGATGAGCGCTCTCTGCACAGCCGCCCCGCTTCCTGTCCGTCGGCAGACCGGAACGAAACCGCCAATCCCGCCGCTGGACGATCGGATGGTTATTCAGTCCAGATCAGATTGCGAACAAGTTACGTCAATAGCCATCGCCTTGTCCGCCGAAATAATCCCGGCTGGAATCATGTCGCACCGGATGGGGACCGCATGGGCGGCACTCATGGCGCGAAAGGCCGGGAGCGGATATCCCCCAAGCGTGTTGATCCCACGGAGCTTCACGGTGGCGCTTGGCGTAGACGCGCGACCGTGAGACGCTAAGCGTGACGGACGGATCGACCGTGGGTGGCGGGAGCCCTGGGAACAGGCGTCCCGCCCGCCCCGGTCCGCAAAGGTGATGGAATGAAGGACGTCTTTTCAGTTTGCGTATATTGCGGCTCTTCGAGCCGGGTCAGCGATTCCTATAAGGACGCCGCCCACCAGCTCGGCACGCTGCTGGGCGAGAAAGGCCATCAGCTCGTCTATGGCGGCGGCCGCGTCGGCCTGATGGGCATCGTCGCCGACGCCACCCTGGCGGCGGGCGGTTCGGTGGTCGGCATCATCCCCGAGCACATCCAGGTGCTGGAGGTCGAGCATACCGGCCTGACCGAGCTGCTGGTGGTGGACAGCATGCATACCCGCAAGCGCATGATGGTCGACCGGTCCGACGCCTTCGTCGTGCTGCCCGGCGGTCTGGGTACGCTGGACGAGACCTTCGAGATCCTGACGTGGAAGCAGCTCCGCCTCCACGACAAGCCGATCGTCGTCGCCAATGTGGACGGCTACTGGAACGCGCTGGAGGAGTTGCTGGACCACATGATCGCCCAGGGATTCGCCCAACCGGCGCACCGCAAGCTGTTCACCGTGGTCAACCGGGTCGAGGACGTGCTGCCGGCGCTGTCGGCCGAGCCGGAACCGGTGATCAGCCCCGACACGAAGTGGCTCTGACCGGCGGCCCCTGCGACTCGAGACCGCTGGCGTCAAGTGCGGCTTCTTATGAGCAATCGTCGGTGCTATAAGACGCGCCGTCAAAGCCGGTGGCCGATTGCCGCCGACACGTCGCATGACGCCTGAACCGCCCGCCTGAATCGACCAGCGGGTGGCAATCCAGCGCGCCCAAGAACCTCACGCTACCCGCCCAACCGGGAGAATATTACATGGCAAAGATTAAGGTCGCTAACCCGGTCGTCGAACTCGACGGCGATGAGATGACCCGGATCATCTGGCAGTTCATCAAAGAAAAGCTGATCCTGCCCTATCTCGACATCGATCTGAAATACTACGATCTGGGCGTCGAATATCGCGACAAGACCGAAGATCAGGTCACCGTCGATGCGGCCAATGCCATCAAGCAATATGGCGTGGGCGTCAAGTGCGCGACGATCACTCCGGACGAACAACGCGTTACGGAATTCAACCTCAAGAAGATGTGGAAGTCGCCCAACGGCACGATCCGCAACATCCTGGGCGGCACCGTCTTCCGCGAGCCGATCATCTGCTCCAACGTCCCGCGTCTGGTTCCGGGCTGGACCAAGCCCCTGATCATCGGTCGTCACGCCTTCGGCGACCAGTACCGCGCGACCGACTTCCAGGTCCCCGGCCCCGGCAAGCTGACGATGACCTTCACGCCCGACGACGGCGGCGCACCCACGACCTACGACGTCTTCAACTTCCCGGAAGCCGGCGTCGCGATGGGCATGTACAACCTGGATGAAAGCATCGTCGGCTTCGCCCGCGCCTGCTTCAACTACGGTCTGTCGCGCAAGCTGCCGGTCTACCTGTCGACCAAGAACACGATCCTGAAGGTCTATGACGGCCGCTTCAAGAACCTGTT
This sequence comes from Skermanella sp., assembly GCA_035630415.1. GTDB lineage: Bacteria > Pseudomonadota > Alphaproteobacteria > Azospirillales > Azospirillaceae > Skermanella. The sequence continues at coordinate 2,199 of DASQKT010000025.1, read as the reverse complement.
CCAGGAGGTCTTCGACGCCGAGTTCGCCGCCGAGTTCAAGAAGCACGGCCTGACCTACGAACATCGCCTGATCGACGACATGGTCGCCAGCGTGATGAAGTGGGACGGCGGCTTCGTCTGGGCTTGCAAGAACTACGACGGCGACGTGCAGTCCGACACCGTAGCGCAGGGCTTCGGCTCGCTGGGCCTGATGACCTCCGTCCTGCTGACCCCCGACGGCAACACGGTGGAAGCCGAGGCCGCCCACGGCACGGTGACCCGTCACTACCGCGAGCACCAGAAGGGCCGCGAGACCTCGACCAACCCGATCGCGTCGATCTTCGCCTGGACGCAGGGCCTGTCGTATCGCGGCAAGTTCGACAACACGCCGGATGTCACCGCCTTCGCCCAGACGCTGGAGAAGGTCTGCGTCGACAGCGTCGAGGCCGGCGCCATGACCAAGGACCTCGCCATCCTGATCGGCCCGGAACAGCCCTGGCTGACCACCAAGCAGTTCCTGGACAAGCTGGACGAGAACCTGACGAAGGCGATGGCTTCGGCCTAAGCCTGAAACGGGACGGCATCGCCCCGGCGATGCCGTCGTTTTGCCGCAACCCCGCCCGATTCGTTCGGGCGGGGTTGCTTTTTATGGGCTTGCGGGTAAATCTCACCACGGCTTCGCGAGATGGTGTCCGTCAGATGCGCCAGCACGCCGAAGAGTTACTGTGACATGCCGTGCTGAGGAATTGCAAAGATGCCACACAAGATCAGAATCGCGATTGTCGGGGCAGGTGAAACCGGCGCACCACTGCTCGAACAGCTCCTTAAGGCAGATTTCGTCAAGGTTGTCGGCATAGCCGACCTTAATCCCGAAGCTCACGGTATGGTAATCGCACGGTCCTATGGTGTGAAGACCTACGGTGATTTTCTTGAGCTTGCCAGCCTTGGCGAAGACATCGATATATTCATCGACGTCACTGGAGTTCACAAGGTCCGAGATGCCCTGCGCCATTACATGCAGACGACGGATAACCATCACACGGTTATCATGCATGAGCTGATAGCTGTCTTGCTACTGTCTCTTTCCAAAGGCAAGCTGGTGAATTTCAAGCACGACGACTTGGACTACTGAACCTTAAACCATGTCGCTTAGCTGATTATCTTTATTGACACCGCGACTTGTTTTTGGAGTATCATGATATCGATTACCGCGTTGCTGCCAGGTTAACAGGAAGCGCGGAAATCCGGGCTTGCACCGCAAAGCTTGTGAAGGACGTTTGTTTTCGGCAGGTTACTCCGCGTTCTGAATGTTACGGGGTAATGTCCGTTCTTCGGATCTTAGTAGGAACCGTGCCCGCGGCGTATGTGTTTTCAGCACTGGACTCTCGCGTGTACGCGTTACGTTGATGCACCAATTCAGCTCAAGGGAGAAGGTCGTGCGCCTTAATCAAATCGCTGCCTCGGGCGTCTTTGCGTTCCTGGCGATGTCGGTGGTTGCGCCCGCCAGCGTGCTGGCTCAAAGCGCCCCGGTGAAGTGCAACACGGTGGTGGACTCCACCGGTAAGCCCGTGATTGCAGCCACCAACAATGCCGTTCTCCACGCGGGAAGCTATGACTGCCCTCCGCCGCCGGCAGCCGCCGTCGCACCGGCCGCCGCCGTTCCGCCGGCCGCTCCGCTGGCGAACGCCGTCTACTTCGTGTTCTTCGACTTCGACAAGTCGGCCATCACCCCGGCCGCTCAGGACATCCTGAACACGGTCGTGTCGGATGCCCGCCGGACCAGCGCCAGCCGCCTGAACGTCGTCGGCCACACCGACACCTCGGGTTCGCCGGCTTACAACCAGCGTCTGTCCGAGCGTCGTGCGACCGCCGTGCGTGAAGCACTGGTGCAGCGCGGCGTGCCGGCCGGCCAGATCGCGACCCGCGGCGTCGGCGAGAGCCAGCCGCTGATCGCGACCGGCGACGGCGTGCGCGAGCCCTCCAACCGTCGCGCCGAAGTCCGCTTCCAGTAATCCTGGTTGCCGGTCTTCATCGACGGAAGGTTTCGGACGGACCCTGTCGGGCCTGTCCGAAACTTGAGACGACGATAAGCGGAAGGGGCGCCAGCTGGCGCCCCTTTTCGTTTTCCGGGATGGGAGCGATGGAGAGGCAGAAGGACCGGCGGCGCAAAAAAGAAGCCCGCCGGCGGGTACCGGCGGGCTTTTCAGCGGATCTATGGAG